>CALJFV010000113.1 GCA_938074515.1 uncultured Flavobacteriaceae bacterium | reverse complement strand
TATGGAGTGAAAAGGAACGTCAAAATTGGGGGCATGATTTATAGGAAAATGACCAAAATCTTTTTTGGAATATCTGCTGTCCTTGCTGCGCTACTTATGTCTTGTGGTGGAGAAAACAGAGATTTAGTCCCGGAACAAGTCCCTGATCCAATCATTGAAGAATACGGTCTTGTCCTGAACGATTTTGAAGTGGTGCGTGATACGGTAATGTCCGGAGACACTTTTGGGGGTATTTTAAGCAACCATGGAGTCTCGCAGGCCAAAATTTATGAAGTAGCAACGACTTTTCGCGAAGTATTTGATGTGCGTAAAATTGGGGTAGGGCGGCCCTATGTGCTTCTAAAATCCAAGGATTCTCTAAGTCAAACGCAGTTGTTTGTTTACGAAAAAAATAGAATCGAATATGCCGTTATTGATTTTCGTGACAGTCTGAGGGTCTATCATGAAAAAAAGCCAGTACGCTTGATCGAAAAAACAGCCTCAGGGGTCATCACAAGCTCATTATCCGAAACGCTTTCCTCACAAGAATTGTCTCCTTATTTGGCGGAGGCCATGTCTGATATCTATGCCTGGACCATTAACTTTTTTCAACTACAAAAAGGGGATCATTTTAAAATCGTTTATGATGAACGGGTTATTTCTGATTCAATACCAGGGGGTGTAGCACAAATTAAAGCGGCCTATTTTTCTCATAAAGGAGAGCCCTTTTATGCCTTTCGATTTATGCCCGAAAATGAACCTGGGGCAGTCCCAGATTTTTATGACCAGGAGTCCAATAATTTGCGGCGTGCCTTTTTAAAAGCACCGGTGAAATTCAGTCGTATTTCGTCGCGGTACAACTTACGACGCAAGATTGCCCACTATGGCTATAAGGTTCGGCCGCACAAGGGAACCGATTTCGCTGCGCCAGTGGGGACCCCTATTTTGGCCACCGCAGACGGTATCGTAACAAAAGCGGAACGCAGAGGCGGCAACGGGATTCACGTCAAAATCCGTCATAATTCGACTTACGAGACCCAATACTTACACATGAAAAAATACAATGTAAAAAAGGGTCAACATGTGCGTCAAGGAGATGTGATTGGTTGGGTTGGCATGACCGGAAATACCAGTGGCCCCCATGTATGCTATCGTTTCTGGAAAAACGGGCGACAGGTCGATCCCTTCAAAACTGACCTGCCAAAGGCAGAACCAATGCCCAGTAAATTCAGGAGGGAATTTACAGAGTTAATGCTCCCTTTAAAAGATCAACTGGATTGTATTTCTAATCCTTAACTCGTTGTTAATAAACCTGTTGTTATCTTTTTAGCGCCGAAATTCGGCAAAGGCTAAATTATCTTAACTTGATGTTATTAAAGCGTTAGCATTTTGTTCACATGAACTTGAGGCTATCTCTGCGAAAAACGCTAATTTTGCGTAACCATATTTTTAATTAATTAAACAATTATGAGACAATTTTTACTTTTGTTGATGCTTCTAGGTGGGTTTACTGCCTTTGCTCAGGGTACTGTAACCGGTGTTGTTGCGGATCCAGAATTAGGAGGGCCACTTCCAGGAGCTAACGTTGTTGAAACAGGCACAAGCAACGGTGCAGTAACTGATTTCAACGGAAACTTCACGTTACAAGTAAGCGGTAATTCAGGATCTATCGATATTTCCTTTTTGGGATTTGTTGATCAGACAGTAAGCTTTACTTTGACAAACGGTTCAGCCGACTTAGGAACGGTAACTATGACTGCTGATGCAAATACACTTGCTGAGGTTGTTCTAGTGGGTTCTGGTATCGTCGATTTGGCCGAAGACCGTAAGACGCCAGTAGCGGTTTCAACCATTACTGCAGCGCAAATCCAGTCAAAAACTGCGGGTAACCGTGAATTTGTTGAGGCGATACAATACACGCCTTCTGTTTACGTATCGAACCAAGCTGGAGGTTTTGGAGATTCTCAAGTATTCCTTCGTGGTTTTGACCAAGTAAACACTGCCTTCCTTTTGAACGGTCAGCCGATCAATGGTATGGAAGATGGACGTATGTACTGGTCAAACTGGTCAGGTATGGCTGATGTGGCAGAAGCCGTTCAGGTACAGCGTGGTTTAGGATCTTCTAAACTTGCCATCTCTTCTGTTGGGGGTACTGTGAACATCGTTTCTAAATCTACCGATAAGAAAGAAGGTGGATTTGTCCGTATGATGGCTGGTAATGACAGTTACTTCAAAGGAACTGTAAGCTACAATACAGGCGTAAGTGATAGTGGTTGGGCCTTTTCTGCCTTAGTTGACCACTGGCAAGGCCACAGAAAATATGCGATCGGTACTGCAGGTCAAGGACAAAACTATTTGTTCTCTGTGGGTTATAAGCCAAATGATAAGCACACCTTCAACCTATTGTTGACTGGTGCGCCTCAATGGCACGATCAAAACTTCTCTGACTCTTTGGAAGATTACAAAGAACTCGGTGAGAAGCAAAACTCTAACTCTGGTTTCTTAGATGGAGAACGTTACACAGAACGTCGTAACTACTACCACAAGCCAGTAGCCAACTTAAACTGGGATTACGAGATCAACGAAAATGCGGAGCTATCAACGGTACTTTACGCCTCTTGGGGTCGTGGAGGAGGAACCGGAGGATTCGGTCGCGGTCGTGTTCGTGTTGGTGGTGACGGAATGAATCAAGATGAAATTGATTTTGACCAGATTGTTGCCAATAACTCAGCTATTGATGGTGGACTTGGATCAGATAACAACGATGGACCTGACTACTATATCCGTCGTGCTTCAGTAAATAATCATAACTGGTACGGTTTGCTGTCTAACTTGAATTATGAGGTTACAGAATCTCTTTCGCTTAATTTAGGATTTGATGGTCGTACGTACTACGGGACTCACTTCCGTCAAGTGAATGATTTACTTGGTCTTTCAGGATTCAACAATACTTGGAATACAGATCGCCCAGATGATTACACGATTTCCAATACATTCGAGGCTGATCCTTGGGCTGCATTGACCAACTCTGCAGGCGAAGAAGATCGTTTCTTATATGACTACTCAGAGACCATTAACTACTTCGGTGGTTTTGGACAACTTGAGTACTTAGGTGATGGGTTCTCTGCATTTTTACAAGGTGCTGTTTCTGATCAGTCTTACCAAAGAGAGGGTCGTTTTGAAGGCCGCTTTGGTGATGGGCTTGGAAAGTCAGAAAAAGTTAATAAGACAGGATACAACCTTAAAGGTGGTTTGGGTGTAGATGTAGATAAAGAAAATGCTTTATTCTTCAATGCAGGATTCTATTCACGTCAGCCATTCTTGGATAACATTTTTGCAAATATTCGTGAGTCTAATGTATTGGCGTTCCCATTCATTGAAAATGAGGAAATCACCGGTCTAGAAACAGGATATCGTTTCAAAAACAGCGAATTCCGATTTAATGTAGATGCTTACTACACAGAATGGGGTAACCGTTTTGTTGGTGCCGCTGGTCCTGAATTAGAAAACGATGCTCGTTCATTCTACCGCTTAACTGATGTAACTCAGTTACACAAAGGTATCGAGGTAGACTTAGAGTACCGTCCTAAAGGTGCATGCTACTCTTTGACTGCCTTCGGACAAACGGGTCGTTGGGAGTACAGAGGAACAACTCCTTACACTTTGACTAACGACGAAACAAGTGAAATTATCGAAACAGGTGAAGTGAACCTTACAGGGGCACGTGTAGGTAACGCACCTCAAACTCAAGTAGGTGCAGGTTTAAACCTTGACTTAGCCAAAAACTTGAGCGTAGATTTCAACTGGATCTACAACAAGGACTTGTATGAGTTCGTGGATCCATCTGACGTAGCTGCAGCTGGTCTTGCTGGTGTGAAGTACCAGAATGAGCGTCTGAATCCTTACAGCTTATTTGATGGTGGTTTGACTTGGAACTTCATGTTTGGAGATCAAAAAGTTCAATTCCGCAGCAACGTTTACAACTTGTTCAACAACGGTTATGTAAACCAAAAAGATCCTTATGGATACTACCTAGGTATTCGTAGAACTTACAACGCTAGCTTGCGTTTGAACTTCTAATTCTTAGGAATCAAAATCAAAACCGCCTCCTTGTGAGGCGGTTTTTTTTTGCTTTTAAACTATATTTGAGAAACCTAAAACAATAAATATGTATCCAACCATACAAATGTTGCACTCCCTAACAGCCTATGTCGTTTTAGTTTTGCTTTTTGTGGCTGTGCTCAATGCAATAATGGGCTCTGTCAAAAAAAGTGACTTTTCGCCCCGTGATTTTAAATTGACCCTTTGGGCGCTGATAGCCACCCACATACAAGTCGTTTTAGGACTTGTCCTGTATTTCATCTCTCCACTGGGCATAAAGTCGTTTAGCAGTAATGGCGCTCAGGTCATGAAAGACGCTACATTGCGCTTATTTGCCGTAGAGCACATCAGTGTTATGCTCATCGCTGCAGTAATTCTGACCGTAGGTTATTCAAAACAAAAACGCACAGAAGAAAGTGCCGTGAAGTTTAAGCGCATTAGCATCTTCTATGGACTTGCCTTTATCCTTGTCTTGAGTCGGATTCCTTGGGCTCAATGGCTGGGGTAAGCCCAGGTATAGGTTCTGTTGGGTCTATTGCGTTAGGCTTAGGGTTATATAAACTGGGAAGTGATCGCTGTATCCTCCCGTAAAGTGACTGCCCTTCATACTGAGAAATGGGTATAAGAATAAAATCGCACGCGCTATCACATTGACAATATTGAATGGCGGGTTTGGCCTTAGCCTAAACCTTCATGATTTCCGCTTCTTTATTGCTGAAAATCTGATCGATTTTTTGG
>CALJFV010000112.1 GCA_938074515.1 uncultured Flavobacteriaceae bacterium | reverse complement strand
TCACCAATATCTGTATAGCGTACCAGCAGCTCTGTGCTTTCTTCCGAAAATAGCGTGCCATCCCCTATAGTTAATTGATCAATGGGCACAGAGTATTGCATGCGTGATTCGGCCACATAGAGCTCACCTTGATAATTAATTTGCAAAAACCAACGATCACGAGCGAGCTCTTGTGTTGAAAATAATTGTTGGTAAATTCCGGATCCAGGTTCTGTTTCTAGCAACACTTGGTTGGTGTTGTTCCCTGGATTATCAAGATTACTCATGGTTATTTGATCCACGGAAACTGGAGTAATATCCCCAAAAAAATCACTGGTCTGACGCATTTCTACAGTAACTAGTGTTGTACTCTCTAAGGTATCAATACGCACTAAAGCATCTACGATAAGTTTAGGCTCTTGTCTCGGTAGATCCACAGTAATTACCTCTTGACACGAAACCCATAGAAGGGAGATGATCGATAATGCAATAATTATTCGTTTCATGGCTTAGAATTTAAAGTCATAAGTAACTGCAGGAACAAGTCCAAAAATTGAGGTGCGCACTGCTTCATTTACCCCAGTGTCAGCATTTTGTCTAAAATTTATGGATGCTGCGTTCATTCTGTTGTAAACATTGTACAGGCTGAAGACCCATTCACTTTGATACAAGGCATCAGATTTACGTTTTGGAGTATAGGTGGCCGAGAGATCAAGTCGGTGATAATCGGGTAGTCTTTGCTCATTACGCAGCCCATAATAGGGGACTACCACCCCCTGAAAGTCGAATTGACCGATGGGGTAGTTCGTCGGCAATCCCGTTTGATAGATGAAATTCCCATTAATTTTCCAACGTTCACTGAGTGTGTAGGTCCCATAAATAGACAGATCATGAGGTTTATCATAAGGGGTGTTATACCATTGTCCATTATTGATTCCGATTTCGTTTTCATTCCTGGGCGAGGTTTTCTGCTCACTTTTTGATAAGGTATAGGCTATCCATCCTTGAAAAGCCCCTTGATTTTTACGCAATAACACTTCGAGTCCATAAGCACGTGCGTTACCGTCTAAGATGACTTGCTCGATTGCATTATTGGCCACCAGGTTGGCGCCGTCAATGTAGTCAATCCGGTGCTTTACATCTTTATAATAAGCTTCGACTTCTAGCGAATAAGCCCGGTCCTTTAAAAAACTGAAAACCCCTATCGCATATTGATCCAAACGTTGTGGTTTTACATATGGGCCGCTTGGTGTCCAAACATCTAATGGTGTTGGACTGTTGGTGTTTGATAAGAGATGTAAATATTGAGATAATTTGGTATAACTCGCTTTAATGGAGATATCGTCGGTTAAGGTGTAAGAAGCGGCCAAACGCGGCTCCCAATTGCTGTAAGTTTTGAGGCGTTCCCATCGATCCACACTAATGGTTTCAATAGGATCAGCTTCTTTATAAATTAGAAGAAAGGGGTCAAATACAACGGGGGCATTATTGGCGTATAATTGAAATTCCTCTTGTCCAAAGCGCATGAAGTGGCTCCCTCTTAGACCGATTTCTGTGCGAAATCGAGGAGATATTTCCCACTCCAGGTCAAGATATAAGGCAGCTTCATTAGCGTATTTTTGAGTGAGTTGATCGGCCACAATTCCCGAGTCTGGACGGTTCGGAATAATTTTACCAGGATTAAATCCATAATAGATATTCTGAAGCCCGTAATTGAGCTGTAATCCATTACTTAAATAGTGATTGAAGTCGTATTTAAGATTGAAATTCTCTATCCCAGAATCCCATTTGAATCCGACAAAATCAAGTTCTAGACCATAATAGTAATTAGAATATATCAATGATAAATTTGAAAACAGCTTGTCTGAAAAGTTGTGATTCCAACGAAAGTTGAAAACCGCATTACCGTAACTGTTTATGAAGCTGTCTTGAATTCCAAAAAAATCTCTACCAAAATAACCCGAGAGATAAACGCTGTTACGGTCATTAATTTTGTAGTTGATTTTTGTATTTAAATCATAAAAATAAGCGGTGTTTTCAATGTCGAAAAGAGGAAGAAATAAGTGTGCATAGGAGCCGCGACCTCCGACTAAGAAGGCAGCTTGATCCTTTTTTATAGGGCCTTCCACCAAAAGACGACTGGCTACAGCGCCAATTCCACCACTCATTTTAAAATTTTTACTATTGCCCTCTTTTTGGTATATATCCAAAACAGAGGATACCCGGGATCCATAACGCGCCGGAATACTTCCTTTGTATAGTTTTAAATCTTTGATGGCATCGGGGTTGAATACCGAAAAGAAGCCAAATAAGTGCGAGGAATTGAAAATAGTGGCTTCGTCAAGTAAAATCAAGTTCTGATCCGCAGCACCCCCGCGCACATTGAACCCAGAGGCCCCTTCACCCGCATTGCTCACCCCGGGCAACAACAACAATGATTTAATCACATCAGCCTCCCCGAGTACTACCGGAATATTTTTGATGGTTTGTGCCGTTAGGCTATTGACACTCATTTGGGGTGTGCTAATGTCCAGTGCTTCAACATCAGCTTTAATCACAACTTCATCAAGTTCTTCTGCGTTTTCCCCAAGCGCTAGATCGATTACCACAGAGTTGCTTAACTCAATGGTTCTGCGTTCTACAGTATAGCCCAAAGTACTATAAATTAACTCATGCGTGCCCTCAGGCAGGGTAATTGAATAAAATCCGTAGGCATTGGTAATTACTCCAGCGCGAAGTTCAGGAATCAATACATTGACGCCAATTAAAGTTTCTCCTGTGTTCAGGTCAGTAACCACACCACTTATGGTGTGTTCTTCTTGGCCCAAGGCCTTTGAAATTCCCAGGCAAAAAACAAACGCGAATAGGCCAATAAATAGCCGGTGTTGACGCTCCTTTTGAAGGAGCGCAAATAATATGTGTGTATGTTTCATTTTTTGTGCGTCTACGCCATTAAATTCCTTTGAGTATTTGATTAAAGGTTAGGCTGCACTGCATCTGCCGGGATACCGCTTGAATATCTGGGGCGTAATAGCCATTTATATCTACGGGCTGTCCTTGCACTTGGTTGAGTTCGTTTATGATGTTTTGTTCCTGGGTCATTAAAGTTTCAGCAATAGGACCAAAGTGTTCGCTCAGAGATTGATCCTTTTCTTGACGCGCCAAAGCTTCAGCCCAATAGAGGGCCAGGTAAAAGTGACTGCCTCTATTGTCCAACTCGTGTACTTTACGCGAAGGAGACTTTTGTTGATCCAGTAATTTTTCTGTGGCTTGATCTAAGGCTTCTGCTAAAACAATCGCTTTTTGGTTGTTGCTTTTTTCACCCAAATGTTCAAAGGAGACTGCGAGGGCCAAAAATTCACCAAGCGAGTCCCATCTTAAGTGATTTTCTGAAGTAAATTGAGAGACGTGTTTTGGTGCAGAGCCTCCGGCACCGGTTTCAAATAAGCCCCCACCATTCATCAAAGGCACAATGGATAACATCTTGGCACTTGTTCCTAATTCCAAAATAGGGAATAAATCAGTTAGGTAATCACGCAAAACGTTCCCTGTTACTGATATTGTATTTTCCCCGCGGGCCAAACGCTCAAGCGTATATTCTGTGGCTTTTTGAGGCGCCAGAATTTTTAAATTGAGATGTTCCGTATCATGATCATTGAGATAACGCTTGACTTTATTAATTAATTCGGCGTCATGAGCACGATTTTCATCCAACCAAAATACGGCAGGCCAACCAGTCGCTTTTCCACGCGATACCGCCAATTTCACCCAGTCTTGAACTGGGGCATCTTTAACCTGACACATTCTAAAAATATCTCCAGCTTTAGCTGGGAACGAGAATACCGTATTTCCCTGTTGGTCCAAAACGGCTATTTGACCGGCGTGTTCGAGCTCAAATGTTTTGTCATGCGAACCGTATTCTTCTGCTTTTTGTGCCATGAGGCCCACATTAGGAACGGTTCCCATAGTTGCCGGGTCAAAAGCGCCATTGACCTTACAAAAATCAATCGTCGCTTGGTATACGCCAGCATATGAACTGTCCGGGATAATTGCCAAAGTATCCTGCAGACCGCCATGTTTGTCCCACATTTTTCCTGAGTTGCGAATCATGGCAGGCATTGAAGCATCGATAATCACATCGCTGGGAACATGTAGATTCGTAATTCCTTGGTCAGAATTCACCATCGACAGATCAGGACGTTGGGCGTAACACGCTTCAATACTTTGTTCGATTGCGTTTTTCTGATCTTGTGGCAGATCTTGAATTTTATTGATCAGATCACCGAATCCATTATTTACGTTGACCTTTAATTCATCAAGGAGCGTTCCGTATTGCTCAAAAACTGGAGCGAAGAAGGTTTTTACGGCATATCCAAAGATGATGGGGTCGCTCACCTTCATCATGGTGGCTTTCATATGTAAGGAAAGCAAAAGTTTTTCTTTGTGTGCGTGATCAATAGACGTACTCAAGAATTTTGTGAGTTCTTCGCGCTGCATTAATGAGGCGTCCACAATTTCTCCAGAAAGGATTTTAATATCGTCTTTTAAAACCGTTTCAGATTCTGAATCGGACTTTAAAACAATTTTTAGCGCATTTGGCTGGGCAAACGTTTTCGACTGTTCATTGTGAAAAAAGTCGCCGTGGGTCATGGTGGCCACCTTTGTATTTGATGTGCTTTGCCAAGCGCCCATTTTATGTGGGTGTTTTTTTGCAAAATTTTTCACGGCCATTGGCGCCCGGCGGTCACTATTTCCCTCTCTAAGGACTGGATTAACCGCGCTTCCTTTGATTTTGTCATACGTCGCTTTTATGACCTGTTCTTCATCGTTTTGTGGTTGATGAGGGTAATTAGGAATTCTATAGCCTTTATTTTGAAGTTCCTCAATAGCGCTTAATAACTGAGGCATTGAAGCACTGATGTTGGGAAGTTTTATAATGTTTGCCTCTGGTCTTTTTGCCAATTCTCCTAACATTTGTAAGGCATCTGCTGTTTTTTGGTCCTCATTCAGGTACTCGTTGAAGCTAGCCAAAATACGTCCTGCCAATGAAATATCTGCCGTATTAACCTTAATCCCGGCGTGTTTTGCAAATTTTTGAACTATCGGCAAAAGTGAATAGGTCGCTAAAAAAGGAGCTTCGTCGGTAATGGTATAGTAGATATCAGTGCTTGATTTCATGGTGCTTTGAATTTAGCAATTAGGATTTTTTAAAGGCTTGCAAATATAGTGAATCGGGATGAAGGCTTCAAAAAAATGAGGCATAAGCCTAATTCCATAAATAGCTCATTTTAATCTACGGGATATATCCAAAAACAAGAAAAGCCATGTCATTGTACGAATACTTTGACATGGCTTCTTGTGAGTCTAACCGTTACCAATTAACTATTACAGTTCAAGGCAGGTTTATTAAACCCCTGCAATTGTGGTTTGCTTTTAAAGCGATGTTCCCTTTTTAGTTTTTTAGGTTTGAATTGAGGGCATTTCGAGCTGCGGTGTTTTTATGTTCATTTCTGAAATTTAAAACGAGTGCAGTACGGTTTCTTGCCCTATTCGCGCTTATGGAAGATTCTTTTGTGCCTTTAGTCCTCAGTGGCTAACGCCTCTGATAAACCCTTTGGCTCGAATTGAATTCCATTAAGTTCGCATTTTGATCCTGCTTGCGGACTAAAACTGAGTTATTGCTAACCCTTGTTTTCGTGTCCGTACTATGAATCAAAAATCAAACCTCACCTGGAGGAAACTGACTCACCTTTCAATAAAAGGCCAAAATCCCCTAGTGCAGAAATTGACTTTTTCATGAAAGTATATTTAAGAACGTTACTTAATATCTCGGCGATTAGTCTCGCTTTGATGGTTCTAAAGTACTGAGCTTTTTGAATTTACAAAATTTTTGGCAGGAGTAAATAACAACAGCTTTTTAACTGGGGTTATCAACAATTGTAAATAACAAAGGCAGCCCTTGTTTGGACTGCCTTTGAAAGTTTTTGAAAAGCGAGATTTAGTATTTCTTCTCTTTAATTCTTGCTTTTTTACCAGTCAATTCTCTGAAGTAGTAAATACGTTTTCTACGCACACTACCGCGTTTGTTGACTTCAATTTTTTGTAATGCTGGTAAGTTAATTGGGAAAATACGTTCTACACCAATAGTACCAGACATTTTTCTGATGGTAAAAGTCTTTGAACTTCCTGTTCCTTTTACCTGAATTACGACTCCGCGGAAAAACTGAGTACGCGTTTTTTCGCCTTCACGGATTTCATAGTAAACCGTAATGGTATCTCCCGCTGAAAACTCAGGAAATTCCTTTTTAGTTACGAATTCGTCCTGAACAAATTTGATTAAAGATTCCATGTTTTATGCATCTTGTTTAGTCTACGCAACATTCACGTCTATCGCCAGAGGTTATCGCAAATCGTGCGCAAAAATAGTTAAAAATGCGTGACCTGCAAGGCTTTGATTAAAATAATTGGATTTTAATGACCGATTAGGAGCGTTAATATTTTTTGCGATTCTTAGAACCGTAACAAGGGAAATATCTCCGTTGATTATTCTTCTTGTTGATGTTTTGACCAAAGATCTGGCCGTCTGGTTTTAGTGTGTTCTATGGCTTGGTCTTCGCGCCACTGGTCAATTTTTTTGCTGTCTCCACTCAGCAGTACTTGAGGAACATCCCAGCCCTTGTATTGTGCAGGGCGCGTATAAATGGGGGGGGCAAGTAGGTCGTCTTGAAAAGAATCGGTCAAGGCACTGGTCTCGTTACTCAGTACCCCAGGGATAAGGCGAATTATGGCATCGCAAAGGACACTCGCGGCGAGTTCTCCGCCGCTGAGCACAAAATCTCCTACAGATATTTCACGGGTGATAAAATGATCACGAACCCTTTGGTCTACCCCCTTGTAATGACCACACAGAATTATGAGATTCTTTTTTAAAGAAAGTTCATTGGCTGTTTTTTGTTCAAAACGCGCTCCATCGGGTGTCATGTAGATCACCTCATCATAGTGTCGCTTACTTTTGAGCTCACTAATGCATTTGTCAATGGGTTCAATCATCATGACCATGCCCGCACCACCGCCAAACTGATAATCGTCTATTTGTTTATAGCTATTTGAGGTGTAATCCCGCAAATTGTGAAAGTGGATCTCAACAAGACCTTTATCAATGGCGCGTTTGAGTATCGATGCCTCAAAAGGACTGCGCATAAGTTCAGGCAAAACGGTAATGATATCGATGCGCATTGAGGTCTTGGTTTAAATTTTTGCATTGTTTCTGCGTTAATTCACGCATGCTGCAACAAAATTAGAAAATTATAATTCAATAGAGCGATTGGGGCGATAAAGGATATGTGGTTTTTATCGTTTCAGGAACTGAAGTTTTATACGAGTTTATTATCTTTAGTTCATCGACCATTAAAAACAACTAACGCCATGAAAAGAAGATCCTTTATACAAAAATCTGCAGCTGCTTCTGCAGCGTTTACCATAGTGCCTAGTTTTGTTCTAGGCAAAACCCATGTGCCTCCGAGTGATACTTTATATATTGGTGCTGTTGGGGTAGGCGGACGCGGGGAAAGCGTCGTCCGCGAGCTCTACGAAACGGGTAGGGTAAAATTTGTGGCCTTGTGCGATGTCGATGACGTCCGTGCAAAAAATGCATACGAGGCTCATCCCGATGCCAAAAAGTTTAGAGATTTTCGCAAAATGTATGACGACGCCTCGGTCCGAAGCAGTATGGATGCGGTTATGGTCGCGACTCCTGATCATACCCACGCGACAATAGCCTTGCCGTTTATGCGGGACAAAAAGCACGCCTATGTTGAAAAGCCATTGACCCATAATATAAATGAAGCCAGACTCATGGCAGAGGTGGCCGCCCAGATGGGAATCGTGACTCAAATGGGAAATCAAGGATCCTCTGGAGACGGAATTAGAACTGCTCAAGAATGGATTGATGCTGGGGTTATTGGCAAAGTACATCGTGTAGATTGTTGGACGAATCGCCCAGTTTGGCCCCAAGGGTTTAAACACATAACCACCGCAGACCCGATCCCAGAAACATTAGATTGGGATCTGTGGCTCGGTCCAGCTGCGATGCGTATGTACAATAAAAATTATTTGCCTTTTAAATGGCGTGGGTTCTGGGATTTTGGTACGGGATCTATGGGAGATATGGGATGCCATATTATGGAGACTCCATTTAAGATACTGGGACTTAAATTTCCCTATGAAGCTGAAGCGAGCTGTACAACCATTTGGTCTAATGACTTTGTGGAGGCGAATTACCCCGAGGCTTGTCCACCATCATCCATTGTTCGCTTGAAATTCAAAAACAAGCAGCAAGACGACATCAGTTTGAACTGGTATGATGGAGGAATTATGCCAGATCTTCCGCCAGAGCTCAAAGATGGTGAGTTGCCAGGAGATGTAAGTGGTGGAAGTATTTTCCATGGTTCTGAGGGCATCATGGTAACCGATACATATTCGCGTAATCCGCGCTTACTGCCTTCAGAGCGTATGTTGGATTTTGTTGCTCCCGAGCAGCGCTTAGCGCGGGTCACTACGACTCATGCAGGCAACTTCGTTGAGGCCTGTCTCAATGGAGGGGAAACTTCTTCCCCGTTTTCCTACGGCGGACCGCTGACTGAGGCAGTACTTATGGGAAATCTAGCCATAAAGGGATTCCAGTATAAGGTGCTTAAAGAAGGTAAAGGTCCTAACGATTGGTCTCCTTATAACTACCCGGGGCGTAAAACCATCTTATGGGATGGCGATGCCATGCGGGTCACGAATTGGGATTATGCCAATAAGTGGGTCAAAGGAACCTACCGAGAGGGTTGGACGCTTTAAACCGATCATGCCCATGGATGATCCCTTAAAGAAAACTGGTTTAGTCGATTAATAATAAGTAAATCTGCGGGCCTCAGTGATGTAGCGTGCCAGACGTATTACTTGATGGCTATAGCCATATTCATTGTCATACCAAACATAAAGTATGACGTTTTTACCATCAGGGCGGACAATGGTTGCGTGACTGTCAAAGATTGACGGAGCGGAGGATCCGATAATGTCACTGGACACCAGCTCATTGTTTAACGAATATTTAATTTGCTCTACTAAAGGGCCTTCCAAGGCATTTTTTTTGATGAGTTCGTTAAGGTCCTTAATGCTTGTCTTTTTCTCAAGATTTAGGTTGAGAATGGCCAGAGATCCATTGGGCACAGGCACGCGTATCGCATTTGAGGTAAGTTTGCCGTCAAAGTGGGGGAGTGCGCGACTCACCGCTTGTCCTGCTCCAGTCTCCGTAATAACCATATTCAGCCCCGCTGCTCGACCACGACGGTATTTGCTGTGCATGTTGTCCACTAAATTTTGATCATTCGTGTAAGCGTGTATTGTTTCCAGATGCCCACTGATTACGCCGAGATGATCATCTACTACTTTTAATACCGGGGTTATGGCATTGGTGGTGCAAGAAGCTGCTGAAACTATGGGCGTATTTTTCGGACTGTGGTCCAAGTGGTTTACCCCATAGACAATGTTTGGGATGCCTTTTCCTGGCGCGGTGAGCAAGGCGCGTGCGGCACCTTTTGAGGTTAAATGCCGACTCAGCGCCTCATGATCGCGAAATGCGCCTGTATTGTCTATGATTAAGGCATTTTTTATACCGTATTGGGTGTAATCTATTTCTTCCGGGCCACCTGCAGAAATCATATGCACCGTAGTGCCATTAATGACCAAAGCACTATTCTTTGAATCCACGGCAACAGTTCCAGGGAAGTCTCCATGGACAGAATCGTATTGTAGGAGTGATGCTCTTTTTTCAAGGGTATTTTGATCTATTTTACCGCGCGTTACAATAGCGCGCAAGCGCATCATATTTCCTTTTCCGGTGCGGGTCATGAGCTCTCTAGCTACAAGGCGACCAATTCGCCCAAAACCGTAAAGGACCACATCTTGTGGAACAATCGATTTTTGTTTTTTTGCGCCTTTTAATTTTTGACTGACAAAGTCAACACAACCTTGGTCTGTATGACTGCTGAGTTGAAATTCGTGTGTGAGCTTTCCAATATCGATTTTGGCTGCGGGAAGATTTAATTGCAAAATCGCCTTGGCCACGTCTACACTCTCAAAAATAGAAATTGATTTGCCCACAAATGCCCCTGCATACTCGTGTAGGTTTAGAATTTCACTTACGTTGCGATCGAGTAGCTGGTTCCTGAATAATACAAGTTCAATTGAATGCTCGTACCATAAATCACTGATGTATTTTATGAGCTCAACAGTGGCGCGTCTTCGGTCAGTTTGAAAGGAAAGTTCTTTTTTGTAGGTCTGATCAAAATTCATGAGAAAATTAGCTTTGGTTGTGTTTATTTTGGGGGCAAAATTAGACAACTAAAACGTTTTCGTAAAATAAAAACTAAAAAAAACGCCGGAGGTTTCGGGCTAAGCAACTCCGGCGTTTATGGGATGTAACTTTTAAATGCAGAATGAAAAAATAATCAATCTATTGGCTGGGTCTGAATGGACGCTCTAGCATATTAATACGAGTTTAGTGCTAAACTTTATCGAAATAGAATTGAACTTTTTTCTCCATTTCGGTCATAAAAAGTCAATTTCATTGGGCCACCAAATTTATTTTCAACGGTACTTTTTAAATCGTCAATATTTTTAACCGCCTCATCATTCAAGTGGGTAATAATGGCCCCATCAAGTCCCATACTCAAGAGTTCTGAGTTATTGACATTAGTCACGATAACGCCGTGATCAACGCCTCGTTTTTCAAGCTGCATCTTTGAAGTGTTTTTTACAGTTAATCCCAGATCTGCAATAGTGTAAGTGTCGATCTTACGGAGCACTACATTTTTAATCAATTCTTTGCCTTGTCTTTTTAACGTTAAAGAGACAATGTCATTCGGTCTTTTGGCATTGAGGTATCCAGTGAGATCTGAGAATTTGTAAATACTCATGCCATCAATATTTTTGATGATATCTCCTTCCTCTAGTCCGGCTTGTTCTGCGCCGCTATCCGGCTCTACACTGGCGACGTATACGCCTTGTGTATCATCAACACCAAGCATTTGGGCCCGCTTGGCATCTAATCCACTGCCTTGAATACCAAGAAAGCCACGCTGAACATTTCCATACTCGAGTAGATCTTCGATGACCTTTCTCGCTGTGTTTGAAGGCACGGCAAATGAATAACCCACATAGGATCCAGTCTCACTGGTGATGGCAGTGTTGATTCCGACAAGCGCCCCATCAGTATTGACCAGTGCGCCACCACTATTTCCTCGATTTACTGCAGCATCAGTTTGAATAAACGACTGCGGATTGTTGTCAAATTCGTTGAGATCACGTGCTTTGGCACTAATGATACCGGCGGTCACGGTTGAGGTTAAATTAAAAGGGTTACCCACGGCCAAAACCCATTGACCAATTTTTACCGCATCAGAGTCGGCAAAAGGGATGTAGGGAAGGGGGTCGTCAGATTCAATTTTAAGCAGGGCAATATCTGTTTTTGGATCTGTCCCGATGACTTCGGCAGCGTAAATTCTGTTATTGTTTAGGGTAACTTCTAAATTACTGGCCCTCTCAATTACATGGTTATTTGAAATGATATAGCCGTCAGGACTAATGATGACCCCACTTCCGGTGCCGATCATGGCTCTAGGGGTCCCACCTCCAAAAAACAATTCCATCATATTGCTGGGTTGTCTCGATAAGGAGGTGTTTTTAACGTGGACCACCGCATTTACTGTTTTTTCGGCGGCAAGAGTAAAATCCGTGTCTAAAAC
>CALJFV010000111.1 GCA_938074515.1 uncultured Flavobacteriaceae bacterium | reverse complement strand
CCAGAGCCTGATCGGCATCGGCCCGAAAAGCCAGATAAGCCCCGTAAAATTGAGCTCAATATCGAAGGGGGGAGATCTGGAGTTTCCTCGCTTTCCCTGAAGAGCATTCAAGAAAAAAGACACCTAAAAGCCCAGCAAAAGGCTTCAGGCCCAGCTCCCGGAGTAAAACGAACCAAAGAATTTACTGTTGAAGAATTTTTGTCGGCTTGGAATCAATACACCAGTCAAATTAAAGAGCAGGGAAAGTTCAATTTGTACTCGCATTTAACCATGGAAGTGCCATTACTTGAGGGGACTGATATCTTACTGACCTATCCAAATGACACGATACGACTGGAAGTTGAACGCGAACAGGGGGCTCTGTTAACACACCTGGCAAACGCCCTCGAAAACGATCATCTGAAAATAATAATTAGTGTTGTGGAGAGTGCCGTCAAACGCTATGCTTATTCACCAGAAGAAAAATACGCGCAACTGAGCGAACAAAACCCACTTCTTGACGTATTGCGCAGCAGTTTAGATCTTGATGTTTAATGAATTGAAAAATGAGTCAAAAGAATCAATCAACCATGTTAGGACTAAAATTACCCACAGATCCAAGATGGGTAAATATAGTCGCAAAAAACATCGATGAAATATTGACCGATCACGCCTATTGTGAACAAAAGGCCGCCTCAACGGCAATTTCATTGATTATTGGCTATCCTGAATACTCGGAGCTAGTGGCTGAAATGACCCTACTCGCTCAAGAGGAAATGAGTCATTTTAAAATGGTTCATGATCGAATAATAGAGCGCGGCGGACATTTAGGACGAGAGCGCAAAGATGCTTATGTCAATACATTGATGAAGTTTTTCCCAAAAGGCGGCAGTCGTAATGATCAACTCATTCACCGCCTTCTGTATGCGGCTTTAATCGAAGCCAGAAGTTGTGAACGCTTTAGATTATTAAGTGAAGCGCTCGAAGACAAAAAGTTAGCCGATTTTTATCGCAAATTGATGATTAGTGAAGCCAATCATTACACAATGTTTCTCAAGTTTGCACGTCAATATGGTCAAAAAACTATCGTGGATAAAAAGTGGAAAGACTTATTAGAATTCGAAGCACAGCTCATGAAGGACCTGAGTAAAACAGAGCAAATTCACGGTTAATTAGTCCTCAAAAAGCGTCTGGAGGCCGTGACCTTGATTAGGGTCTTGATACATGCGCTTGACCATACCATCAGCCAGTCCTATTTTTGGGACATAAATGTTTTTGGCCCTGCTCCATTTCATGGCAGATAAATAAATTTTAGTCGCAGGAATAATAACATCAGCACGATCAGGATTCATTTCCAATTCGTAGATTCTCTCATGATAGGTCATCGATTTTAGGAGCTCAAAATAATTGACCAAGAAAAAATAGCTTAGTGGCTTGCCAATTTTCTTGCCACTATTGGCATAAATGCTGTTGATATTCCCTCCAGAACCGATAACATTAATTTTATCATAGCCGGAAGTAACCTCTGTGATCCAAGCCCTTACGTCATCCCACATAGATTCGCGTACCATGTCATTTAAAATTCTTACCGTACCGAGCTTAAAAGAGCGCGAAACGATGACTTGACCCTCACTGTAAAGGGTGAACTCTGTACTTCCTCCACCAACATCTACATATAAAAAGGCTTTTTCAGTACCGATAAAATTGCCAAAATCAGTCGCTGCAATAATATCAGCTTCTATCTCACCATCAATAATTTCAATCTGAATCCCTGTCGCTTCCTGGATGCGTGCGACAACATCTGGCCCGTTGCTCGCCTCACGCATAGCCGAAGTCGCGCAAGCTCGGTAGCGCACAACATTGTGATTTTTCAGCAATAATCGATAGGCACTCATAGCGTCAATCATTCGGTCAATACTGACTGCCGAAATAGCCCCATTTAAAAACACGTCGGCCCCTAATCGGATGGGAACACGCACCAGTGAGGTTTTTTTAAAACGAGGAGGCTTTTCGTCCATTTGCGTTACCGTAGAGATCAGCAAGCGAATCGCATTTGACCCGATATCAATACCACCATATTTCTCCATTAACATCATTCCGAAGCCAGTTTCTTTTGGTAGTAATCGTATATGGCAAATTGTGAACGAATCGCAGGTCCCCCTTCGTGCACATAGGCATTGTCCTGAGTTGCAGAAATCAATCGAGCTTTGACATTGTCCTGCCAATTAATGTCAAAAGTTTCTTGAAGTTCTTGTTGAATTTCAGAATCATAAATAGGGCAACTGATCTCAACACGCGTATCTAAATTCCTGCCCATGATGTCGGCAGAGGAAATAAAATATTTTGGCTCATTATTGTTGTTAAATATATAGAGCCGTGTATGCTCCAAGAATTTGTCGACAATACTAATCACCTCTATGTTTTCACTTAAGCCTTTGACCCCCGGAATTAAACAACAAATTCCGCGTACAATGATTTTTATGGGAACTCCAGCTTGGCTCGCATCATAAAGTTTATCAATCATTCGATAATCACTTAGACTATTGAGCTTGAGTTGAATCCCAGCGGCTTTACCTTCCCTTTTGTTAATCACTTCATTGTCGATTAAGCGCTCCCAAACACCACGAGTGTAATGAGGAGATACGACCAAATGTTTATAGGTTTTAACCCGGTAATTGACATCAAAGAAATTAAATACCTTATTTATGTCTTTTGCGATAGCTTCATTTGCCGTAAATAAGGTATAATCGGTATAAATACGTGCGGTACTTTCATTGAAATTACCCGAGCTCAATAATGAATATCGTTTTATTTTTCCTGCTTCCAGACGTTCTATAACACAAGCCTTGCAATGCACTTTGAGCCCTTTCACGCCAAAAATCATCCGTACCCCCTCTTCCTGCATTTGTTCGGCATAATGGATATTAGCAACCTCGTCAAAACGTGCCCGAAGCTCGATCTGAACAACGACATCCTTACCATTTTTTGCCGCGTTGATCAGGGAACTGGCGATGTGGGATACCTCGGCTAATCGATAGATGGTAATTTTAATAGATTGTACCTGTGGGTCCAAAGCGGCCTCACGCAAAAACTTCACTACATATCTAAAACTCTGATAGGGTGCGTGTAGCAAATAATCCTTTTTGGCAATTTTCGCCAATAGGCTTCCTTCAAAACTCAACCCTTTTATCCGCAAAGGAACCTTGATTTCATAGAGTAAATCTTGACGACCAAGACTGGGAAACTTCATATAATCTCGCCTATTGTGGTATCGTCCTCCTGGAATAACACTATCGGTACTTTCGATATTCATTTTTTCCATCAGAAAAGTCAACATTTCTGGATCAATATCACGATCATAAACAAACCGTACTGGGTCCCCTGAGCTTCTTCGAGCCACACTCTTTGATATTTTTTCCAAAAAACTACGACTCAAATCAGAATCAATATCTAATTCAGCATCCCGCGTAATTTTAATCATGTAAGCAGAAATCTCTTTATAAGAGAAAATACTGAAGATTATGCCCAAACAATGACGAATTAAATCATCTAATAAAATGATATATTTCTGTCCATTTTGCTCGGGCAGCACCACAAAGCGATCTATAACTTTGGGAATTTCAATTAAGGCGTAATTCACCTGATCATGTTCCTTTTCTAAACCTTCCTTCGCATCACTTAATACCATGCGTACCGCCAAATATGCAGCACTATCTTTAAGTGCTGGAAAGTTTTCCAATCCAGTTAAAATTATGGTAACAAGTGCCGGACTAACTTCTCGAAGGAAATAATCCGTGATAAAAACACTTTGATCCTCAGTGATTTGGTGTTCATTAATAATATGGATTCCCTCCTTGCCGAGCTCTTTCTCAATACTCCCCAAAATATCCAAACTCAATTGCTGTTGACTGATGACCGTTTGGGTAATTTGTTCCTGTAATTCTTTGGCAGCCATGCCACCAAGTTCGTTTCTTCCCAACTTTCCCGCTTCAACAATACGCTTAATCGTAGCGTAACGCACTTTAAAAAACTCATCTAAATTATTCGAGAATATTCCCAAAAATCGCAACCGTTCGATCAGTGGAACCGAAGGATCCTTGGCTTCTTGCAATACCCGAGCATTGAATTGTAACCAACTCAAGTCTCGATTAATAAATCGTTCGTAGGATTTTTTTGACTCGGCCATCATCATTTAAAGTCTCTTGGAAATATTGTTTCTCTTGTTAATCCTCTTGTTATATTTTGCCAATTATCGCATTCAAAATCGATAATGCTCATGCCACAAGTCGGCACGTGATCTATATTTTTACTTCCCAGCATATTCACCAAAGCGGTAAACGCATGATTATGCCCAACAAGCATAACGATTTTATGCTTCGCGTCTAAAGCTTTTATAAAACGCATAACGGATTCTCCTGAAAAATCATACAACGCGCGATCATGAACCACATTTGACGCCGGCACATTGAAGGCGGCAACAAAATATTCTGCAGTTTGTCGCGTACGCACAGCAGCACTTATCGCAACATAATCTGGACGTTTAAGCTGTTTTTCTGCAAAATTAGACAACAACAAGGCATTCTTTTTGCCGCGAGAATTTAGGGGCCGTTGTAGATCCTCCACATTAGTCTCCCAAGAAGATTTAGCATGTCTGAGAAAGTAAATGGTCCGCTTCATAAGGTTTAAGGGGCTAATCGCTCAATAATCCAAGACGCGCTTTGGGTCGTTTCAGGCTCAGTATTTGGTCTGTATCGCAAACGATCGTGCAAGCGATTTTCTCTTCCTTGCCAAAATTCATACTGATCAGGAATTACTCTAAAACCACCCCAATGATCTGGGCGTGGTATTTCGCGATCTTCATATTGAGCTTCAATATCCACGAGTCTTTGTTCAAGATAGGCGCGAGATTCAATGACACTGCTCTGATCACTCACATGGGCCCCGATTTGACTGCCTCGAGGGCGCACTGCAAAGTAGGCGTTTGATTCCTCCGATGACAATCGCTCTGCAATCCCCTTTATGTGAACTTGGCGCTCAATATCTGGCCAAAAAAATGAAAGAGACACTTTTGGGTGCCGGGCTATATCTTGACCCTTTTGACTGCTGTAATTCGTAAAAAATTGAAAACCTTGACGATCAAAACTTTTTAAGAGCACAACCCTCGTTCTTGGAAACCCTTCAGCATCCAAAGTTGTACAATGCATGGCATTAATCTCAACATCTAATTCGAGTGCCTTAAGTGCGTCAAACCAAAGGGTAAACTGATCAAAAGGATCTGCTGCTGCCTCTTGTTTACGCAAAGCGCCCTTCTGATATGACTTTCGATAATTATAAAGATTTTGCGACATACCGTTATTTCATTGCAATTTACGAGAATTTAAACAGTTTGTTAGGACGCCTAATTAAATTTGAGTTAATTCCATTTGACCACCGTGTTCTAGGGTAAATACAGCATTTTCACGAGCCAAATAAGTCCGAAAAAACACTGCACTCGCCTCGCTTTTAAAGCCCGCCAAATCTCTGTAACGCCCAGAGTAATGACCGAGCAATAAAAATTTTGCATTGGCCAGGAGAGCCATCTCTGCGGCTTGTAGCGCACTACTGTGTTTTGTGTTGACGCACAAATGCTCATGCTGACTTAAAAAAGTGCTTTCGTGATACAATAACGTCACTCCTTGAATCAAATCTGCTAAAGGAGGATAAAACGCGGTGTCACTGCAATAGGCATATGAAATTGGCTCTGGCGGATCCGTGGTAATCGCCCTATAATCTAACGGGTGGCCTGATTCATCTTGAACCCATTGGCCCTGCTTGGCTTTATTAAAATAAGCCGATGAAACCTTGAACCCACGAGCAGCTTCAGCATTCAATGTCCTGAGCCTAGGCTTTTGCGTAAATAAAAAGCCATTGGTATATACACGATGATCCAGTGGTAAAGTTCGCACTGTAACCACCTGATCTTCAAATATTAAAACACTCTCTTTTTGATCTAATTCATGAAAGCACAATGAGAATTTAGTCCAAGAATCCCCCAATTTAAGAGACATTAAAACTATTTCTTTTATACCCTTTGGGCCAAATATATGTAGGGGCTCCCTCCGTCCTAAAAGGTTGAATGTCGCAATAAGACCAAATAACCCAAAATAATGATCGCCGTGTAGATGAGAAATGAATATTTGTTTGATTCGGGCAAATTTTATTTTGTTTTCGCGCAATGCGACTTGTGTCCCCTCCCCACAATCAATCAAATACATATGGCCATCTAATTCAAGAAGCTGAGCACTCGGTTGTGCATTAGCTTTTGGTGTTGCCGAATGACACCCCAATATATGCAAGCGCAGCCCCATGATTAAAACCCTAAATCACGGGCGATCTCCTCCATCTCAATGAGATCAAAGGCTTCATCTTGGGTTGGTGCCGCAGAAAGCTCCTCTGGATATTTTTTTAGACGATCTACCTTATCAACCAATACAAAAGACTTTTGTTGTGCATTGTGATCGCGGAATATAGGTGCAATGGCATCATAGATAGATTGCTGTGATAATGAGCACTCTTGAACCTCCAATATAACATGGTAATCATTCCAGAACTGCTTGTTTTCGAGAAGCTCTTTTGATAAATCCAAAACTTGGTTGGATAATTTACTGATAACAACGACCTGGTTTTTAACCGAAAACTCCATTTATTTGATCTTTGCTGCAAGTAAATAAATAACCGCCATGCGAATAGCGACTCCATTTTGTACTTGATCAAGTATAATGGCCTGTGGGCTATCTGCCACCTCACTTGTTATTTCAACACCTCGATTGATTGGTCCTGGATGCATGACGACAATCTGTTTATCCAAGGCCTTTAAATGGTCTAAGGTTAAGCCGTACTGCTGTGCATATTCGCGTGTCGTTGGAAAGTAACTCATGGACATACGCTCATTTTGCACCCTGAGCATATTTACGGCATCACACCACTGAATTGTTTTCTCTAAAGAGGGTTCATAACGCACTCCTAGAGACTCAACGTGTTTTGGTATTAGGGTTTTTGGGCCACAAAGCATTACCTCTGCTCCCAGTTTTTTTAAGGCAAAAATATTTGACAAAGCGACTCTAGAATGTAAAATATCTCCGACAATAGCGACCTTTTTACCCGCTACAGACCCCAGTGATTCACGGATTGAATAGGCATCGAGTAAGGCCTGTGTTGGATGCTCATGGGCGCCGTCACCAGCATTAACTATACGGGCGTTAACGTGCTTGGACAGAAAGATACCCGCGCCAGGATTTGGGTGGCGCATCACGACCATATCAACCTTCATGGCCAAAATATTGTTTACTGTATCGATCAAGGTCTCGCCCTTTTTTACCGAAGACGATGCTGCCGAGAAGTTCACTACATCAGCCGAAAGTCTTTTTTCAGCGAGCTCAAAGGACAATCTTGTGCGGGTACTGTTTTCAAAAAATAAATTAGCAATGGTGATGTCTCGAAGCGAGGGAACCTTTTTGATGGGACGATTTATTACCTCTTTAAAATGATCAGCAGTTTCAAAAATCAACTCAATATCCTCAGTTGTGAGGTATTTTATGCCGAGTAAATGCGATACACTTAATTCCTTCATAGATTATTGTTCCACTAAATAAACTGCGTCTTCTCCATCCTTTTCTTGCCAGCGTACCAAAACTTTTTCACCATTAATGGCGTCGACTTGTCGGCCGCGATAATCGGGTTGTATCGGTAAATGACGGCTAAACCGGCGATCAATCAAAACCAATAGTTCGATTTCTTCCGGGCGACCAAAACTTTGGATGGCAGTAAGCGCCGATCGAATGCTTCGTCCTGTAAATAAAACATCATCGATAAACACGACTTTTTTGCCCTCAACAATGAAATCAATCTGGGTCTTATTGGCTTCCAATGGCTTTTCCGATCGGCGAAAATCATCTCTAAAAAAAGTGATGTCCAAATAGCCTAGCGGAACGTCTTTTATACCGTAATCCTCAACAAGTAGTGCTTTTATACGTTCTGCCAAATAAACGCCTCTGGGCTGTAGCCCAACGAGTACGGTATGTTCGAAATTATTATGATTCTCAATGAGTTGACAGGCCAAACGGTGTAGTGCGATCTGGATTTCCGTAGCGTTTAATAGCACTTTTTGGCTCATGTGAAAAGATCTGAATCGGATTCAGGGGTCAAATTTAAGTGTTTTTGGAGAATTTTGGCCTATAATCCCTTATAATCTGAAATGTCTGGTCAAACTCAAAGCATTCAAATCTCAATTAATCCAAGTGATTATTGACCTATTTTAATGATTGAACTTGAATATTCTTTAATAAAAAAAACCCGGCAGATTAACTACCGGGTTTTGTATTAAGTACAGATGACTTCGATCACTACTGACCTTTGCCTTCCATTTTATCCTTAATCTCCTGAAGCTTGGCATTGGTATCACCCAAAGTAGGCTTTGATTCTTCAGCCTGTTGGGCAGCAGCTTTAGCTGCCTTCTTGACAATTTTTGCCTCTTCCTCTTTGTGGATAGACATATGAGAAGCAACCACTTTTTTAAAGTCCTTATTGAACTCAATAATGACAAATTCAGCTTCTTCTCCTGCTTTAAGCATCGTGCCGTCTTCTTTCTCCAAATGACGCTTAGGAACAAATGCTGTGATGTCATCATTAAAGTTGATCACTGCGCCTTTGTCGACCATTTCATCGATTTTGGTTGTGTGCTTAGTTCCTAAACCAAACTCAGCCTCATACTTGTCCCACGGATTATCCATAGTTTGTTTGTGACCTAAGCTTAATTTGCGACCCTCGACATCCAATTCAAGAACAACAACTTCGAGTTTTTCACCAATTGACGTAAATTCACTTGGGTGCTTCACTTTCTTAGTCCAAGAAAGATCGCTGATATAAATCAAACCATCGATACCTTCTTCAAGCTCCACAAATACACCAAAGTTGGTAAAGTTGCGAACAATACCTG
This sequence comes from uncultured Flavobacteriaceae bacterium, assembly GCA_938074515.1. Classification (GTDB taxonomy): domain Bacteria; phylum Bacteroidota; class Bacteroidia; order Flavobacteriales; family Flavobacteriaceae; genus BACL21. The sequence goes on along the minus strand of CALJFV010000111.1, from coordinate 4,671 downwards.
TGTGCGTAGAACCTACAGGGTACTTTTTGGTAATATCGGTCCATGGATCTGGAGTCAATTGCTTAATACCCAAAGACATCTTGCGCTCTTCGCGATCAAGGGTCAAAACAACTGCTTCTACCTCATCACCAACATTAACAAAGTCTTGAGCACTGCGCAAGTGAGTCGACCACGACATTTCACTTACGTGAACCAATCCTTCTACGCCTTCAGCGACCTCAACAAAAGCACCGTAATCTGCGATTACAACAACTTTTCCTTTAACATGATCACCTACTTTTAGTTCATTACCAAGGGCTTCCCATGGGTGAGCACTTAACTGCTTCATACCCAATTGGATTCTTGTTTTATCTTCATCAAAATCCAAGATTACAACGTTGAGTTTTTGATCAAGCTCTACGATTTCACTTGGGTGATTGATACGCGACCAAGACAGGTCTGTAATGTGTACCAATCCATCAACACCACCAAGATCAACAAATACTCCATATGAGGTAACGTTTTTAACAACACCCTCAAGGACTTGACCTTTTTCTAGTTGACCGATGATTTCTTTCTTTTGTTCCTCAATATCTGCTTCGATAAGTGCTTTATGGGAGACCACTACGTTTTTGAACTCATGGTTAATTTTAACCACTTTGAATTCCATAGTCTTACCTACATAAATATCGTAATCACGAATTGGCTTCACATCAATTTGTGAACCTGGCAAGAATGCCTCAATACCAAATACGTCTACAATCATACCTCCTTTGGTACGACACTTAATAAATCCATTAACCACTAAACCATCGTCATGAGCGGCATTAACACGATCCCATGCTTTGATGGTACGCGCCTTTCGGTGAGACAATACAAGTTGACCTGTTGCGTCTTCACGCACATCAATCAATACTTCCACCTTGTCACCCACTTTTAAATTTGGGTTGTAACGGAATTCGTTTAGTGAAATAACGCCTTCACTTTTAGCATTGATATCGATGATTGCATCTCTATCAGTTAAGTGTACCACAACCCCTTCTACAACCTCGTCATTCAAGGTGTCAACAAAGTTTTGTGCTACTAATTTTTCAAATTCTTCTAACTGTCCTTCATCTACAGGATCAATTCCTTCTTCGTAGTTGTGCCAGTTAAAATCTTTTAAAAATTGTTCAGGATTCTGAACTTGAGTATCCGCCTTTGGGGCTTCTACTGCAGCTGTTTCTTGAGTTTCAACAGCTTCGTTGTTTGCTTGTTCAGCCATTTGTTAAATTTGGAATTCCGATGTAAACGGAATTGCCATTTGTATTCTGTAACTCACCCAAAGGCTAACGCTGTCAGTCCACAGAAGGATTAAATTTATCTATTGGCCCTTTTTTCCTTTGGTTCGCGTCAAAAAGGGTGGCAAAAATAGAATATTCCAATGGAATATCAAAACATTAAAAATCAGTTTAGTGCTTTGATTATTGGGGCGTGATCCCAAACTTGCACGTCAGGAATTAAACCCGTCTGTAGATTCTGTCTTTGGCCAATTGTAAAATCATATTAAATTGGTCTGAGGGATTCATCTCACTATTGTCAATAATGATGGCTCCTTCTGGCACAATTAAAGGGGACACAGCCCTTTGTGAATCCATGGTGTCTCGGGATTGTAAATTGTCTAATACGGCCTGATAACTCACCTCTTGCCCAGAGGCCAAAAGTTCTGCGTAGCGTCTTTGGGCTCTTACCTCGGCTGAAGCCGTCATGAATAGCTTTAATTCAGCCTCAGGAAAAACGACCGATCCAATATCACGGCCATCCATCACGACCCCACCTTTTACACCAAAAGAACGCTGAATTTCAACCATTTTGGCACGCACCTCAGGTAAGGTTGCCACCAAGCTCACTGATTCTGAAATCTCCATGCTGCGAATAAGTTCTGAAACATCTCGTCCATTAAGCAGCGTTTTATTCACGCCCTTGTCCCAAGAGAAATTAATTTTGATCTCTGGCAGAGCCTTAAGCAAGGCCTCTTTTTGGAGAATATTTTCCTTAATAAGCCCCTGTTCTTTGGCATAAAGGGTCACCGAGCGATACATTGCACCACTATCGATGTATGCATACCCAAGTTCTGCAGCCATTTGTTTTGCGACCGTGCTTTTTCCTGTAGAGGAATGACCGTCTATGCTAATGATGATGCGACGCATTATTGTAGATTCATGTTTAAACCAAAAAAACTTGACGCCGCAGCACTATTAAATCGGCTGTAAGCATAACTAAAGCGCAATTTATTCAATTTAATGCCAAAACCCGCGCTCAAACCGGCAAACGAGCGCTGATCAACGATACGCAATTCCTCCCCGCGTCTAAAACTATACCCCAAGCGCAAATTAAAGCCTTTATCCGGAAAAAGTTCAACCCCAACAATCGCGTGCCTTAAAACCTCATCAATAAAATTGATGTTTTCACTTGTGGCGTTGCCTTCAAGATCAATTTCATCTCTATTTGGATTGGCAAAAGCCAATCGCCAATTCTCGAGATGTTCCATAGTCAAATGCCACCGCACTGGAATGTTTTCAAGGTCTTGAGAAACTCCAGCGACAAGTTCAAAGGGGAGTCTTTCTGCAGTAATATCATAAGGATCCAGTTGAGCGCCAAAATTACGTGCCACAAGGCCAAAATTAAGCCCTTGATCCTCATTTCGGTAGAGTAACCCTACATCTAGTGCAATTCCTGTTGAATTATATTGTTCTAGAGTTGAAGAAATAAATTTTAAGTTTCCCCCTAAATACCAATTGGTATAAGGTATATTCTTAGCATGTCCCACCGAAACCGCAAGCTCTCCGCCAGAAAAAGAGCTCGTAGATTGACCTTGTTCATCATAGCCAGCAAAATTACCGTAGTTAATATACGTTACTCCGGTATGGATTACTTGAGTTCGTCTATCCCAGAGATAAGCGTAGCTGGCTGTGCCGTAAGAAATGTCAGAAACGTAGTTATTAAAATTCAAGGACAACTGATTGTCCATGGCCGGATTAATTGTGGCAGGGTTAAACAAAGCCTGAGTCGGATCATAATCAAAATTCGTCACGGTCTTTCCTCCTAAAGCCACCTGACGGGGACTAGAACCGAGATTCAAAAATTGATAGGTTGCGGAACCACCGACTTGTGCCCTACTGAGTTGGGTGCACAAAATAATCATTGTCAGTAGCCACAATCTCATAATCCTTATGGTATCAATCCCTGGTTTGATTAACGACTACAATGATACTTTATTTTCGAGCCAAATAAAAGTGCGTCTTGAATTAGTCCCAAAGCTTTTTTGGGCTTTTTACTCTTTGATTGGTTATTGCAATAGCAACTACATCGAGCATATTGGTTACATAGTGAAATTTCAGGCCTTTGAGATAATGCTCTGGAATCTCCATAATGTCTTTCTGGTTGTCCGCACAGAGAATGATTTCTTTAATTTTGGCGCGCTTGGCTGCCAATATTTTTTCTTTAATGCCTCCTACAGGCAGCACTTTGCCTCTTAATGTAATTTCCCCGGTCATGGCGATGCTTTTTTTAACCTTGCGCTGGGTGAAAAGCGATACCAGAGAGGTAAGCATGGTCACCCCAGCACTTGGACCATCTTTTGGCGTTGCCCCTTCAGGGACGTGTATATGGATGTTGTGCGTTTTAAATACTTCAGGACGAACGCCCAGCACCTCTGCATGTGATTTAATGAATTCCAGAGCGATGGTCGCAGATTCTTTCATCACAGTTCCTAGATTTCCGGTCATAGTGAGTTGTCCCTTTCCTTCAGAAATCGCTGATTCGATAAAGAGAATGTCTCCGCCCACACGCGTCCATGCTAGGCCTGTTACAACACCAGCCACATCATTATTTTCATATTTATCGCGTTCCAGGCGGGGTGCTCCCAAGACCTCTTCGATTGTTTTTTGATCTACGGTAACCGTGTAAGGCTCATCCATAGCAATATTCATGGCCGCATAACGGACCATTTTGGCAATTTTTTTCTCTAATCCTCGGACCCCACTCTCTCGCGTGTACCCTTCTACAATAAAAGCCAACTGACGCTTATGGATTTTTAAATGTTCCTTATCTAATCCGTGTTCTTTTAATTGTTTGGGCAACAAATGTCTGTGAGCAATTTCAATTTTCTCTTCGATGGTGTATCCAGAAACCTCGATGATCTCCATTCGGTCAAGAAGCGCTGGTTGAATATTGCTTAAACTATTGGAAGTCGCCACAAACATCACTTTAGAAAGGTCATAGCCTAACTCAAGATAATTGTCATAAAAAGCATTGTTCTGTTCTGGATCCAATACCTCCAGCATCGCTGATGAGGGATCTCCTTGATTACTGGCCGCGAGTTTATCAATTTCATCCAAGACAAATACAGGGTTGGCTTTACCTGCCTTTTTGATGTTTTGTAAAATTCTACCGGGCATGGCCCCAATATAGGTCTTGCGGTGGCCTCTAATTTCTGCTTCATCGCGCAATCCCCCCAAAGATATGCGGACGTATTTCCTCCCTAAAGCCTCGGCAATAGATTTACCTAAAGAGGTTTTACCAACTCCTGGAGGGCCATAAAGACACAAAATCGGTGATTTCATATCCTGACGCAGCTTAAGTACCGCTAAATACTCGATGATGCGCTTTTTAACATCGTCTAAACCAAAGTGATCACGGTTAAGTATTTTC
>CALJFV010000110.1 GCA_938074515.1 uncultured Flavobacteriaceae bacterium | reverse complement strand
ACGGTCACCGCGTGCCTAAACACCATCAGCGCATTGAGGCTTATGGGACTCTAGATGAACTCAACGCCTATATCGGACTTTTGATGAGTCAGGGCATTGCTCAAGAGTATAAAAAACAGCTCAGTGCCATTCAAAACGAACTTTTCGTGCTCGGTGCGCAACTGGCTAACCCACAGGAAGAATCTACCCAGAGTTCACGAAAAACTCCCGCTATTGAGCCTAAGCACATCACCGCCTTGGAAACAGCCATTGATCAAATGAATACCGTCCTCCCCGCTATGACTCATTTCATACTGCCCGGGGGGCACACCATTGTGTCATATTGTCATATCGCACGCACCGTTTGCCGTCGCGCCGAACGCCGCGCGACGCTACTTTCAGAAAATCACAACGTCCCGAGTCAGGTCATACAGTATTTAAACCGACTTTCTGACTACCTCTTTGTATTGGCACGGAAATTGACTTTTGATTTGGGTGTTGAAGAAGTAAAGTGGGAGCCTGAGCATTGAGATTACCATACATGTCTAAGGTATGCCAAATGGCACTGCAATTAAACCTGTGTAAAAGATTTTGTAAGGTTTAAAAGTTACAGTGAGCGACAAAAGTAGCGACAATAGGGAGAGACATCACCCGGGGTCTAATTGAGAAAAATAACGCTGTACAGAGGTCAAAGTTCATAATTTAACTTTCTGTTTTTCAACACCTTGAACTTGTTCTTTTAAATAATGATGAATTAAATATCTTTTTGCTTGACTTTATGAAGTAAAAATTTATTTTTGCAAAAAACTAAACGGAATTCTGTTATGTACTGGACATTAGAATTGGCATCCTATTTAAGTGATGCGCCTTGGCCGGCAACCAAAGACGAATTGATTGACTATGCGATCCGTACAGGAGCTCCTCTAGAGGTCGTAGAAAACCTTCAATCTATTGAAGATGAAGGCGATTCTTATGATTCAATAGAAGAAATATGGCCAGATTATCCCACCGATGATGATTATCTGTGGAACGAAGATGAATATTAAACTACAGTATAACTGCTGTGAAAAGTCTCAGGCCCGTGTGTTCTGAGACTTTTTTTTTACAATAACCAAAGCCAATTAAATGGCCTAAACCCTTTGAATTTGTGGGTTTTTGTCGTTTTTTTGTGGGACTAAGCACATCGGTTCACGACCACAGCCGCTTAGGCCGAAATCCAACAATAATGGGACTATTAGACAGTGTTTTAAAAATATTTGTAGGGGATAAATCAAAACAAGATTTAAGTCAAATTCAGCCCCTAGTGGATCAAATCAAAAAATTTGAGTCCAGTATGGCCGCCCTAACTCTAGATGAATTGCGCGCGAAATCAGATGCTTTTCGTCAGCGCATCAAAGAAGACCAAACTGAGGTAGCGCAAAAAATTCAAGAATTACAGAAAGCCATTGAGGCTGAGTCGGACATCGACAAAAAGGAAGACCTATACAACGACATTGACCGACTCAAAGACGAGCGCTATGCCATAGAAAAAACTACCCTAGATGATCTTTTACCAGAAGCCTTTGCTGTGATCAAAGAAACGGCAAAGCGCTTTAAAGAAAATGAAGTGCTCAAGGTAACGGCAACGGCCAAGGACCGAGAATTCTCGGCCACCAAAAACTACATTACTCTAGTTAATGACCAAGCGCATTGGTCCAACAGTTGGGATGCGGCAGGCAAACAAGTTACCTGGGACATGATCCACTATGACGTTCAGCTGATCGGGGGAATTGCTCTACATACAGGGAATGTTGCTGAGATGCAAACCGGAGAAGGAAAAACGCTGGTCGCCACCCTGCCGGTCTATCTCAATGCCCTCGCTGGGCACGGAGTACACTTGGTGACCGTTAACGATTACCTGGCCAAGCGTGATAGCGCTTGGATGGCTCCTATTTTTGAATTTCACGGCATGAGTGTTGATTGTATCGACCTGCACCAGCCTAATTCAGCAGCGCGTCGCAAGGCTTATAATGCAGACATCACCTACGGAACCAATAACGAATTCGGTTTCGATTATCTCAGGGACAATATGTCGCATACCCCTGAGGATCTCGTCCAAAAACCTCACCATTACGCCATCGTAGATGAGGTCGACAGTGTGCTTATTGACGATGCCCGTACTCCGCTGATTATTTCTGGGGCTGTACCGCAGGGGGATCGTCATGAATTTAATGAACTCAAACCAAAAATTAGTTCGATCGTCGAGGTCCAACGTAAATACCTTACCGGAGTACTGGCCGAGGCAAAAAAGCTAATTTCGAGTGGGGATACCAAAGAAGGCGGATTTCAACTCTTGCGCGTTTATCGCGGGCTCCCAAAAAATAAAGCCCTGATCAAATTCCTTTCTGAAGAAGGAGTACGTCAAATCCTGCAAAAAACTGAAAATTTCTACATGCAGGACAACAATCGGGAGATGCCCAAAGTAGATGCGGAATTGTATTTTGTCATCGACGAAAAAAATAACCAGATCGAACTCACCGATAAAGGAGTGAATTATCTCTCAGGCAGTGATGATCCAGACTTTTTTGTCATGCCTGAAATTGGGACAGAAATTGCAAAGATTGAAAGCAAAGGCTTGTCTGTAGAAGAGGAAGCCAAAGAAAAAGAAGTACTGTTCCGCGAGTTTGGCATTAAAAGTGAGCGCATCCACACTTTAAATCAATTGCTCAAGGCCTACACTCTATTTGAAAAAGACACCCAATATGTGGTTATGGACAATCGCGTGATGATTGTCGATGAGCAAACCGGACGAATCATGGACGGTCGGCGTTACAGCGATGGTTTACATCAAGCTATTGAGGCCAAAGAAAATGTAAAAATTGAGGCCGCCACCCAGACCTTTGCTACCATTACCCTTCAGAACTACTTCCGTATGTACCGAAAACTTTCGGGAATGACAGGTCCTGCAGTGACCGAAGCTGGAGAGCTTTGGGAGATCTATAAACTGGATGTGGTTGAAATTCCAACCAATCGCCCAATTGCTAGAGACGATCGTGAGGATAAAATTTACAAAACCAAGCGCGAGAAATACAACGCTGTTATTGAAGAGGTGGTTCAGCTGTCTCAAGCAGGTCGTCCCGTCCTAATTGGGACAACTTCCGTTGAGATTTCTGAACTTTTGAGCCGTATGCTCGGTATTCGTAACATTAAGCATAACGTTTTGAACGCCAAATTGCACAAAAAAGAGGCGGATATTGTTGCCGAAGCTGGAGACAGCGGAATTGTAACCATTGCCACCAATATGGCAGGCCGTGGAACGGATATCAAACTCTCTGATGC
>CALJFV010000109.1 GCA_938074515.1 uncultured Flavobacteriaceae bacterium | reverse complement strand
GCTGTTTTTGGCAAAAATACCTATGAAATGATAAGTCAAAAACAAGATGATAGCGATCACCATCGGGAGTCCCATGCCTCCTTTACGAATGATCGCTCCAAGCGGGGCCCCAACAAAAAATAAAATAATACAAGAAATGGCCAAAGCAAATTTTTCGTGCAGAGCAATTTCATGTTTGTTCAAAGTTTTAATCAGTTGTTGGTGATTTTTCTTTTTTGAACCAAGTGCTTGAATTGAGCTTCTGACATTATCTAGGGCTGTTCCTGCGATACGCACTTGTTGACGAATGTCGTAAAGCTCTAAAACCGAATTAAATTCTTTTTTGTTTTTGATTTGTTTATAGGTTGAATCTGCAAACTGGGTAAACCCGCTACGGAAATACATATTACCGGTCATTTGGGCGATATCATCACTAAATACATTGGAAAGTCGATCGATTTCAGGAATTAACTCACCCACATTATACATGTTGTGGTTGTTTAAGTTATTTTCCTTGTCAATGTCTGTGTCGTTTAGCTCGGTTAAATCAATATGTATGGTATAGGTCTTAAAAGCACTTTTGGCAAATGGTCGATTGATCCGTTCCTTGACTCCATTACTGAGCTGAATATCCTCGTAGTAATGCCCTTTATTTAAAATTAAAGAAAGGGTATTGGAGTCTTCAGAACTGGCAAGTTCCCCTGTTTCGGCCATAATTACGGTCGTGTTCTCGCTAGGACTTTCGGGATTCTTTTTGTGAATAATGACCTCTTCTAAGTATTGGTCTTTATCTCCGTATTTTTTTTGAACCTTGATATTAAAATCATCGCCGATAGAACTGAACTGGCCAGCCACTATGGCCATTGAGGGGCTGACTTGAGCAATATTTCTGCGTAAATTTTGCCATTTGTATTCTGAATACGGGATGACATTATTGGCAAATATAAAGGCAATGGCAGAGAGCAATAAAATAAAAATGGAAAGACTCCGCATAGCGCGTTGAAGCGAAATTCCGGTCGACTTCATGGCCGCGAATTCATATTGTTCCGAGAGACTTCCAAAAACCATTAATGAGGTGACCAATATGGTCAATGGCAGCACAAGGGGGATTAATTTGGGGGTGAAAAACCACAAAAACTTTAGAATAATAGCAAACGACAAGTCTTTTCCGGCGAGCTCAGAGATATACAACCATATGGTTTGAAGCACAAAAATGAACATCAAAATAATAAAGACGCTAAAAAACGTCTTTAAAAAACTGGTTAATATATAGCGGTCAAGAATTTTCACGAGCCTAGTAAAGCGTGTTGATGTAATATCCTTGTTTTTGATACTGATTAAGGTCGACAGCAAAATTCCCCTGCATCAATTTTTGATTGGGCTTAAATGACTTAACAGTCAAGATAAACTGAGTTCCTTTTGCATCGGTTTGAATCAGCTTGTAAATATGATTGGTACCGGTATCAATTCCCAAAAGCATGTGTTTGATTTCAGCCTCGTTATCAATGGGATAGAGCTTAACATACTGTATATTTTTCCCAGATACTTTTTGTTTGATGTCCCAAGCGTAGGTGTATCCTTCTTTGTAAAAGGTGAGGAGCTTTGAAGGGGTAACGCTCTTGTCTTGTTCGGGATCCAAATCACTCACGGTGATTTCTAAATCGTCAGGGGCAATGGTAAAGAGCTTGTCTCCATCAAATACTCGGGTCATGCCCATCATACTCAACCGATAGCGCTCGCCACTGAGCATAACGCTACCTTGTGTTTTTTGATCGACTTGTTCTTTTTGATTGACTAAATTCCAAGAAAAGTCAATCTCGATATCTTCATAGCTGCTGACTTTTTCTGCCACGGCATCCAAAAGTTTCTGGGCTTGCTGAGTGCCTTGACCTTTACCGCTAAAAGGAATCAATAGGCTTATGGCCAAAAGGATTCCAAAGCGCTGATATTTATTCTTGTAATTCATTATCCAGTAGTTTATTCAAAGCGTCCAAATCGGGGACTAAAATTTGTCTGGCTTTGCTGCCTTCAAAAGGACCAACAATACCTGCCGCTTCAAGTTGATCAATAATGCGTCCGGCACGGTTATAGCCTAATTTTAATTTACGTTGCAATAGTGAGGCTGATCCCTGCTGGGCAATCACGAGCACTTCAGCGGCATCTCTAAACAAAGCATCGCGCTCGTCTATTGAGATATCAAGACTTGTGCCACTTTCTTCTCCCACGTATTCGGGCAATAAATGGGCATCGGGGTAGGCCTTTTGCCCACCGATATATTCGGTAATATCGGCAACTTCAGGAGTGTCTAAGAAGGCACATTGTAAACGCACCACATCATTTCCTTGAGTGTAAAGCATATCGCCTCGACCGATTAACTGATCGGCCCCTGAGGCATCTAAAATTGTTCTGGAATCGATTTTACTGGTCACCCTAAAGGCAATTCGCGCAGGGAAGTTTGCCTTGATGATTCCCGTAATCACATTAACCGAAGGTCTTTGGGTCGCGATGATCAGATGAATACCAATGGCCCGTGCTAATTGAGCCAAACGTGCGATTGGGGTTTCTACTTCTTTACCCGCGGTCATGATCAGATCGGCGAACTCATCAATGACCAGCACAATATAGGGGAGATAGCGATGTCCGTCATTAGGGTTGAGTTTGCGTGACTTGAATTTATCATTGTACTCCTTAATGTTTCGGAC
>CALJFV010000108.1 GCA_938074515.1 uncultured Flavobacteriaceae bacterium | reverse complement strand
ACTATTTGCTGCGCTCTGAGCTCTAAATGGGAAAATTGATTGATTTGCGGACTGTTATATAGCATGGATACAAGATAAAAAAAGACCCGCCATAATCGACGAGCCTTTTAAAAATTCTTAGGGTTAAATCCTAAAATCCACTTATAGTAAAGCGTCTAAAGCCTCAGCATATACGTTCTTTGGCGCTACACCTACTTGACGACCCACAACTTCTCCATCCTTAAAAACAAGAACTGTAGGAATATTGCGTACCCCGTACTTGGCTGCAAACTCTTGATTTGCATCTACATCAACTTTGCCCACTACAGCTTTTCCTTCGTATTCTGCACTGAGGTCTTCAATGATTGGTCCTACCATTCTACAGGGCCCGCACCATGCTGCCCAAAAATCAACCATTACTGGTTTGTCACTTTTTAATACGGTCTCTTCAAAAGACGCGTCGGTAATTTCTAAAGCCATCGACTATAATTATTTAATTATCGGAATAATGTTATTGCTAATTTGCGTTACAAAGTTAATTTTTTTAGCCTATTTATTTGATTTTGAGGTATCACTTTACTCGATTCATGCATTAGCCTTAGTGATGCGCTTTAAATACCTTTTGAACTGGGCTTTGATCGGCATTAATTCAACTTGTACAACAAGCGCTTCTGAGCAAGGGTTTTGATTAATTCACGATTGATGTCAATCTTAGCCGTGCGACTAGGCATAGTCAAGTGCAAATTCTTAGCTTGATCGTATACCGCTAAATGAACACTCTTTTTACCCTTAAAACGCTTGGTCAAATCGACTAGAGTATTGATATAATCTTGATTGATTCCCGAAATAGGGGCCTGAAAAGTAATGCGCTTCGTCATATTGTCTAGTACGTCGTGCAACAGCTGAAATTGATTAAACTGTAGTCTAGGGGCTCCTTGCTGACCCGTATCTCGATTGACCCATCCTTCTTTGACAAAGGCCCGAATGTGCAAGAATGCATTGACACTCAAAAAGTGTCTGAATTTTAAATACTCCTCACCAAAGATTCGAAATTCAAAACTATCGTCATAATCCTCAAGGGTAAATAAGCCCCAGCCCTTACCTTGGCGGCTTTCTCGGTGTTCTACAGAGCTCAAAACCCCAGCAAAAATAATCTCCTTATTGACCAGAGCCTCTAGGTTATTACAATCAGCCACTTTGATGCTGGTAAATTCGTTCATCTCAACCCTAAACTCATCCAAAGGATGCCCAGAGATATAGATGCCCACCACTTCTTTTTCTTGTTTGAGTTTCTTCATGGACCCCCAAGGTTCGCAAGGGGGGACTTCAGGTTCAGGAATCTGTACATCACTGCCCCCACCAAATAAACTCACCTGGGCAGAATTCATAGACTCCTGGTAACGGGCGGCATATCTCAGCACCTTTTCATAAAAGCATACGCCATCACCGTCATCGTGCATATATTGCGCCCGATGGGTGTCAAATCCATCAAACCCACCGGCCAAAATTAAATTCTCGAAGGCCTTCTTATTGGCGGCGCGCAAATCTATACGCTTGGCCAGGTCAAAAATACTTTTGTATGGCCCTTCATCTCGGTTGGCCACGATGGTCTCCACAGCACCAGAACCCACGCCCTTTATGGCGCCCATACCAAATCGGATTGCCCTTTGATCATTTACGGTAAACTTATAGGCTGATTCATTGACATCAGGACCCAAGACTTCCAGCCCCATACGCCGACACTCTTCCATAAAAAAGGTCACTTGTTTGATATCACTCATATTATTACTGAGCACTGCAGCCATATATTCGGCTGGATAATGCGCCTTGAGATAGGCCGTTTGATAGGCAATCCAGGCGTAACATGTGGAGTGACTTTTGTTGAAAGCATAACTCGCAAAGGCTTCCCAGTCTTTCCAAATTTTCTCCAGAACCTCAGCCGGGTGATTTTTAGCTTCGGCCTGCTGGATAAACTTGGGCTTCATCTTATCCAAAACGGCCTTTTGCTTTTTACCCATAGCCTTGCGCAGTACATCGGCCTCACCCTTGGTAAATCCGCCCAACTTTTGCGACAATAACATAACCTGCTCTTGATAAACCGTAATCCCATAAGTCTCGTTGAGGTATTCCTCCATTTCAGGCAAATCATAGGTAATCTGCTCTTGACCGTGCTTACGGCGCACAAAAGAGGGAATATATTCCATAGGACCTGGACGGTACAGGGCGTTCATCGCAATCAAATCGGCAAAAACCGTGGGCTTAAGATCCTTTAAGTGCTTTTGCATGCCCACAGATTCATACTGAAAAATCCCCACAGTCTCCCCGTTCTGAAAAAGTTCATAGGTCTTGGGGTCATCTATGGGAAAATCATCGGGAACTAGGGTGATTTTGTATTTTTCTTCAACCAAAGCCACGGTGTCTTTAATCAAAGTTAGCGTCTTAAGCCCTAAGAAATCCATTTTCAAAAGCCCCGCGCTTTCCACCACGGCATTGTCAAATTGTGTGACGTAAAGTTCTGAGTCTTTAGCTGTAGCTATGGGTACAAAATTTGTGATATCATCTGGAGTGATGATCACACCACAGGCATGAATGCCCGTGTTACGTACCGAACCCTCAAGCACCCTGGCCTGCTGAATGGTCTTGCCCTCTAAGGCCGAACTCTGAGCCAAACTCACCAGCTCAGACACCTTGGACAATTCATCAGAACGAAAGGTCGATCGCCATTCTTGCTCTGAGGCAGCAAATATCTTTTTGAGCTTAGTCATATTGGGAATGAGCTTGGCGATGCGATCAGCCTCATGCAGGGGTAAATCCAGCACTCGAGCCGTATCTCTAATGGAGCTCTTGGCTGCCATAGTCCCGTAAGTGATGATTTGGGCCACCTGATTAGCGCCATATTTTTGGATCACATAATCCATGACCTTGGAGCGCCCTTCGTCATCAAAATCAATATCAATATCCGGAAGACTAATTCGATCTGGATTCAAAAAACGCTCAAAAAGTAAGTCGTAGCGAATCGGATCAATATTGGTGATGCCCAAACAATAAGCCACAGCGCTTCCTGCGGCAGAACCTCGGCCCGGCCCTACTGAAACCCCCATTTTTCGGGCCTCAGCGATAAAATCCTGAACAATTAAGAAGTATCCTGGGTAGCCTGTGTTTTCAATAACGCTCAGTTCAAATGCCAAACGCTCCTGTATCTCAGGGGTGATCTCAGGGTAACGACGCTGGGCCCCTTGTAAGGTCAAATGCTTTAAATAGGCGTTTTCCCCACGTTTGCCCCCATCGCTTTGGTCCTCAGGGTCAATGAAAGCTTCAGGAATATCAAATTTGGGCAGGAGTACATCCCTAAATAAACTAAATGATTCTATTTTATCGAAGATCTCCTTAGTCGAAGCAATGGCCTGAGGTAAATCTTGAAATAAGGCCTTCATGGCCTGGGTACTTTTAAAATAATATTCTTGGTTGGGCAGGCCATAGCGCATACCGCGACCACGACCTATCGGTGTAGACTGCTTTTCTCCGTCTTTTACACAAAGTAATATGTCATGGGCATTGGCGTCCTCTTTATCAATGTAAAACAGGTTGTTCGAGGCTACAAGCTTGATCTCATACTTTTGGGCGAGTTCAATCAGTACCTGGTTAACGCGGTCCTCATCCTCTTGCCCATGACGCATGATTTCTACATATAAATCAGGGCCAAATTGCTCTTTCCACCAAACCAAAGCCTCTTCTGCCTGGTTGGTACCCACATTGAGAATCTTAGAGGGCACCTCGCCGTATAAATTTCCCGTAAGCACGATTAGCCCCTCTTTGTACTGCTCAACTAACTGACGATCTACCCGGGGCACGTAGTAAAACCCATCAGTGTATGCCAGAGATGAAAGCTTGGAGAGATTGTGGTAGCCCGTTTTATTCTTAGCCAGAAAGACAATTTGGTAACCGTTGTCTTTGTGGTTTTTGTTAGTGTGATCTTCACAGACATTGAGTTCACAGCCCACAATCCCTTTTAAGGGCTGCCGCTCATCCCCTGGGGTTAATGATTTATTGTGCTGATCGATTTGCTGTAAAAAGTGAAAAGCCCCCATCATATTACCCATATCCGTAAGGGCGATTCCGGGCATTTTATCTTTGACCGCGGCCGCAATTAAGTCTTGAGTTGAAGCCGTAGACTGCAGTATAGAAAATTGTGAATGCGCATGACAGTGGATAAAGGACCAACCGTCCATCAGTCCAGTATCGGCAGCAGGCTCAGATTGAACGGGGGTCACCCCTGGTTGCTGAGTCTTTTTTCTCAGGTCCTTAGAAGCCTTCTTTAAATTTTGATGTTCAAATTCAACGGGGGCAATAACGTCTTGGTTTACCGCCAAAAACTCATTAAAGAAATTTGGCGATACTAGAGTCAACTCCTGTTTAAAATAGCCCCTTCTGACTAGTTCAAAGAAACAACGGGCCGTAGCCACCACATCCGCTGTAGCGTTGTGGGCCTGATCAAAATCACTTTGGAATAAAAAACTATGTAGCTCGGTTAGGGTCGGTAATTTATAACGGCCTCCGCGTCCACCGGGTATTTGACATAGCTCTGCAGTAGCCTCGGTGCAGGTATCTAAAATTTCATAAGGCTCAAATACATCTGTTCGACCCAAACGAAAAAACTCACAACCTACTATGTTGAGATCAAAGCCAATATTCTGGCCCACGACAAATTTAGCCTTCGCCAAATCCTCGCCAAATTTATCCAAGACCAGGTCAATTTCTACCCCGTCTTGAAGAGCTAATTCAGTGGAAATGCCGTGAATTTTTTCACTATCAAAAGGAATGTCAAACCCTTCAGGCTTTACTAGATAATCTTGACGCCGAATAAGTGCCCCGTCTGAGTCGTGCAGTTGCCAGGCAATTTGTACACAACGAGGCCAATTGTCAACATCGCTTACCGGCGCATTAAAGCGCTTGGGCAAACCTGTGGTTTCGGTATCAAAAATTATAAACATGAGCCTGTGCTAGTCGAATTAAGTAGCCTCAAAATTAAGGATTCAAAACCCCCTTTCCTCATAAAGTTTTAAACATTGGGCCTCAATTGTCCACAAAAAAAAATTCCGAGCACTAGGCTCGGAATTTTCAATTTGGGGCATTTAAAGTTCGGGGTTCATCTAAATTTGGGGCAATTTAAATTTGGGGCGAATCTTTAACTAATCATATCAATACTTCACGTCAAATACCCCCTGGCTTATTACTGTTGAACCAACTTGAAAATTGAAGGTTCCTTTCATTGTTTTTAAGTCACTGTTATGGCTCAAAATTGTCATTGAACCGCTATTGGCATCTTGAGTGATTAAGCCGTCTACCATTGTGGCGTTAAATCCACCAGAGACCAAGTTATAATCACCTTGTTGCACCGTAATTGGAATTCTTACGATTAATGAAGTACTTCCCTTTTGACCTTCGATAAGTAGGAAGTTACCAGTATTTACAGTATTTACTACTACAGGGTTGAAGCTAGCAGTATCAATTTGAGCTTCGAATTTGTTGCGGTCGTCCCCCTCAGCTTCAGGACCTCCTACAACGATATCAACAAACATTCCGTTACTTACCTCAACAGTATCAATCCCAGGCAAAACGGCTGTAAAGTTAAAACGACCATTAATGGTTCCACAAGGAACGCAACGGTCAGTGATTTCCACCACACCACTTCCTGTACCCTCAGTAGTGTAAACATTACCATGAACATCAGTAAAAGTAGCGTAGTGTCCAGAAGCTCCTCCTAGTTGGAAACGATCGGCAGACGTATTACCTAGGTGGATGGTAATAACTCGGCTATCAGATGAAGTCTGAATGTCGATGCTACCATCCTCATTAATATCACTTGTGGCGTACAAAGCATTAAAAGCAGTGTTATCTACAGTAGCTTGAACTGAGGTTTGATTGTCCTGTACATTTTCACAACTGGTCAATGTAGCTAAAGCTAGGGCGAATAATAGGAAGAAACGTTTCATGATTTCTGAGGTTTTCTGGGTTGTATTTTGAACCGTGTTTGTCATTTTTTTAGCCGTAGATTTTGTTTTCATTTCATCTACGATTCAAAATTCCGAATAAAAACTCAATTATACCGATTAAATACACATTTATTCGATGAAATACATCATTTTTTAACATTTGAGGGTGTTTCTCAATGAATTTTTGTGTATTTCAACGAAATTGAATGCATTTTATCGATGTTTTTAGACTAAAAAACACTTATAAATAACGAGAGTAACATTAAGTACTTTGTATATTTCAAAAAAAAGCCCGGCCAATTTGACCAGACTTTTTTTAAGATTAATTGGGGCTAGATCTAAATGATCTCTTAATAAACCATGTACGAGATTAATAGTACAATTTGAAGACACCGCGGCTCACCTCGAAATCAGCAGTCTGAAAATCGAAGTTTCCAACGATATTACCCGTATCAGCAGTGTGACTTAATACGGTTAATGAACCTAAATTGATTTGCTGTGTTTGACCATTTACTGTAAGAGCAGCCGAAAAGCTATCATATAATCCGATAGAGGCGCCTACGGTATAATCACCATTGATAATGTCGGCGGGAAACTGAAGAACAATAGAGTTCCCTGATTTCTCCCCTTCGAATATCAATTGATCACCTGTTTGGATGGACTCAAAACTCTCAGCTCTGAAGTATGAACCGTTGATGTAGGCGGTAAATGTAAAACGACTTTCGATTGGGTCATCATCAACACGGTTTTCGGTTGTGTCACTTACCAAAGAAAGTTCGTTAGTGTTCGGGGCATCCACAAATTCAGCAGTCTCACAACTGGCAAAAACAAGAAAGGATAAAACAAAAAGTA
>CALJFV010000107.1 GCA_938074515.1 uncultured Flavobacteriaceae bacterium | reverse complement strand
AACTTTCTATAGCCAGTAAAGCACGTGTTGTGATGTTTTTTTTGCTTGGAGAAGGATACACCTTTCGAGAAACTCTCAAAACAAATAGGCAGGGTTATGTTAACTTAATCAAATTAGTGGCGGATTATTTAGAAGTTGGATTGATCCTTTCTTATCACTTTCTTTCTGATTTGACTCAACTAATTAGCGAGAAGCAGCAGCTCGAATCTTATACCCATCGTTTAGTGCAGTCTAGCTTTAATGATCGCCAAAAAGTACAGCTGCCAGAGGTTTACAGAAACCTAGTTGAAGCAGAAATTGCTCAGGATTACAGCATGTATTATTATAATCAGTTTGGATTTCGCGCAGGGACTTGTACCCCATTTTTATTCTATGATTTGGAATATGAAGTAAAAACACCTTTGGAACTCATGCCTGTAGTCGGAAAAACTTTGGCCTTACGAGAAAATTCTGTGGGCAATATAGAACAAACTTTTATCACCTTTTCTAATGCAGTTCGATCTGTGCAGGGCCATTTAATTATGGTTTTTTCAAATCGGGATTTTGAACCCAATAAGGACAATAAAATATGGAGATATTTGTTTTCAGAAAAACTGATTAAGCGTGCAAGGTAAGGTAAAACATATTTTTTTCGATTTAGATCATACCCTCTGGGATTTTGATAAGAATTCTGGTCTCGCTTTTGAAGCCCTGTTTGCACAATATGGTATCGATATTGAACTGCGCACATTTCTTAAGATTTATGAGCCAATAAATTATGCCTACTGGGCAAAGTTCAGAGTGGACGCCATTTCAAAAACAGATTTAAGACGTGGGAGACTAAGGGATAGCTTTGACCATTTTAATATTCAGATTTCGCAGGCCCAACTTGATGCTATGGCAGAGACCTATATTGAGGAACTCCCCAAGAACAATCATTTATTCGATGGTGTAGTTAACATCTTGGAAGAATTACATCCTCATTACAGTATGCATATCATCACCAATGGTTTTCATGCGGTTCAGCACAATAAATTACATCAAAGTGGTCTTATGGACTACTTTAAATCCGTAACCACATCAGAAGAGGTAGGGTTAAAGAAGCCCAATCCTGTTATATTTAAGACGGCCCTGACAAAAGCGAGTGCGGAACCAGAAGAGAGTCTAATGGTTGGAGATACTTTTGAAGCTGATATTTTGGGTGCAGAGGCTGTAGGGATGTATACCTTGTTTTTTAATTACTGGTCGGTAGAGGTGCCTTCTCGCTACAGGACCATTGGTAATATTCAAGAAATCAAGCTACATTTGTAGTCCCAAATTTGATATAACCTGCTGTTCTATGAAGTATTTCATTTTAAAATTTATTGGCGTTTCGCTACTGCTAGGGTCCGTAATTTCTTGCGTAAAGGATACCGATTTTGATCAATTCGATCAAACACTACTGACACCGGTAGTGGATATGAATTTGGTTTTTTGGGAGGTAGAGGCACCATCTTTTAATAATACCAGTGGGAATTTACCCCCAGGTACGGTGCGGGACACCACCGAAATCCGTTTTTTAGATGATCCAGATACCCAAGAGAGTGTAATTAGGGCGGATTTTCAATTTGAATTTGAGAACACCAGTAATTCAAGCTATGATTTAATCATTGATTTTGTCAGTCTCTCAGGCAGTGTAACTTATTCATTTCAAACTACTGTAGCGGCAGGGGCGATAAATGCTCCGTGGCAGCAAACTATCCTGGATGAGATCATGGCTCCTGAAGTTTATAACATTACGCAGGCTGGTCTTATTGCGATAAGTGCGACGGCACAGGGAATCCCGCCTGATCAGGGGAGCCTTAAAATGAAATCCAAGGCCCGTTTCTATTTAGAAATCTCCGGTCAATGAGATATTTCACTTTAATACTTTTGACCTGTACCATGCTCACGGAGCCCTTGGTGGGTCAGAATAAGCAATTGATCTATGGTTTGGATGAAGTGCCACAAAACCTTATGCTTAATCCTGGGGGTATTGCCGAGGGCAGAGCGTTTTTTGGGGTGCCTTTACTTTCCGGAATTCATCTCAATGGAGGTTCATCAGGTTTTTCCTTATTTGATTTAGCGGCTTCAGATGGTAAGTTACCGTCCGAGCGCATATCAAATTTGATACGTGATCTTTCGGAAAAGGATTTTATCACAATGACGCAACAGCTCGAGTTAATTAGTGTTGGGTGGCGCAAAGACGACAAAACATTTTATACTGCTGGAATTTATCAAGAACTTGATTTTATCACTTATTTTCCTAAAGATTGGGCGACTTTGGCATGGTATGGAAATGCCGACTATCTCGATTACCCGTTTGAATTTGATCATATCAGTGCGCGAGCAGATCTTTTAAGTGTTTTTCATTTTGGCGTCAACAAAAAAATTGATCGTAAATGGACCATAGGAGGAAGACTGAAGCTCTATAACAGCATTTTTTCGGGGAGCAGTCTCAATAATCGAGGCAGTTTCACCACGAGTTTGTCAGACGGAGACAGTCAAAATATTTACGCTCAGAATCTCAATAATGCTTTGGTGAGTATCCAGACCTCGGGATTATCACGATTTGAAGGAAATATTACGTCTTCTGATATTATAAGTGCCGGGCTTTTTGGGGGAGACTTAGGACTGGGTATTGATGTCGGCGCGACCTACCAATATGACGATGCCTGGCGATTCAGCGCTAGTATTTTAGACATTGGGGCCATAGTGCATGCATCAGATGTCAAAACTTATCAGGCATCGGGCGATTATTTGGTT
>CALJFV010000106.1 GCA_938074515.1 uncultured Flavobacteriaceae bacterium | reverse complement strand
GGCACACAATATAGTTGGTCGCTTATCGGAAAAGGAAATAATTTCGTTGGATGTATTAGATTGTGAAGCCATACTTCCTCACATAAATCCTCAACAAAAAATATTAGACATCGGAAGCGGGGCGGGTCTGCCAGGCTTAATCATTGCTATTAAAAAACCTAGCGCCCTGGTAACCATGTCTGAAAAAAACAATAAGAAGGCTTATTTCATAAGAAAAATGATTAATACCCTAAAACTTACAAACGCCTGGGTCTTAGATAAAGCAATAAACCCACACACCACAACTCAAGACAAATTTGATGTCATAACAGCCAGAGCTTTAGCAACAGCACCCAAAATAATCAACATGGCGCAGCACCTTTTGACCGATGGTGGAAAATTCCTTTTAATGAAGGGCGCCCTCGAAAAAATAGATGAAGAGGTTGCTCAACTGGACGATAAAAAATACTCTTATACTATTCACAAAACTAAAACCAAAAACATCAATAGGCATATTCTAGAAATTAATCAAAAATGAAACATGTTATTGCCATAGCCAATCAAAAAGGGGGGGTTGGAAAAACCACCACCGCGGTAAATCTTGCTGCCGCCCTTGCTGCTACAAAACGAAAAGTTTTGTTGATTGATCTTGATCCACAAGGGAATGCGAGCACAGCGGCTGGGACACCAAAAAACGAGAACACCCTTTATCAAATTTATTCACAAAATTTGGACATACAAGATCATATACTCAGCTCACCCAGTGGTTACGATGTCATACCCGGTGGCGAAAACCTTATAGCGCTTGAGGTTTTTATTAGAAACGAAAGCAAACAGGGCGAGCTAAAAAGACAACTAGACCCCCTTGAATACGAATTTATCATAATGGACACGCCCCCATCGCTAAACCAACTTACACTTGAGTCTCTTTTTGCAGCTACAGCAACACTTATACCCCTTCAGTGTGAATATTATTCATTAGAGGGAATATCCTCTCTTATCAACACCATCAACACCCTTAAAAATAAAAACTTAACAGACAATCGAGTGTTTGGCATTATTAGAACCATGGTTGATATGCGAAACAATTTGGCAAAAGAGGTTTCAGAGGAGCTAGAAAAACACTTCCCCGCCTTGGTTTTTAACACCCTCATACCAAGAAATGTTAAATTAGCCGAAGCGCCCAGTCATGGAACGTCGGCAATACAGTACATGCCCTCATCCTTCGGTGCTAAAGCATATTTGGCGCTGGCGGGCGAACTTATTAGGAGGATCGAAAGTGGCGGATAAAATACTTAACACAGGCCTGGATGCCCTTTTGGGGGATGTAGCCACCCCAAACAAACAAACCATCAAAGAAATTGAATTAGATAAAATAAAACCCAACCGTTTTCAACCCAGGCAGTCTTTTGATGAACAAAAGATAAACGAGCTTTCTCAGTCTATTTCCAAGCATGGGATTTTGTCACCGATACTGGTAAGAGAAACAGGCGCTGGTGGATATGAGTTGATCGCAGGCGAAAGGCGCTTAAGAGCAGCAAAAGAAGCCGGCCTTCAAACCGCACCATGTATGGTTGATTCGGCCGAGGATCAGCTCTCTTTAGAGCTTGCGCTTATCGAAAACCTTCAACGAGAAGATCTAAACCCCATTGAGGAAGCCAGGGGCTATGATCGACTGAAAAGAGAGTTTTCATTAACCCAAGACAAAATCGCAGAAGTTACAGGAAAAGCCAGAAGCTCTGTAGCCAATTCAATGAGATTATTAAACCTCCCACCATCTGTAATAGATCTTTTGTATTCTGGTGATTTGGAAAAAGGGCATGCAAAAATTCTTGCATCCATGGAGCCCAATGAGGCAGAGGCGCTTGCTCAAAAAATTGTTTCTTTGGGGATGACGGTTAAAGATGCCGCAACCTCAACCAAGCCGAGCTCTACAAAAACCAAAACCAAAACTAAAAATCGAGACTTATTAAACATAGAGGAAGAACTTTCAGAGAGCATAGGCCACAAAATAGAAATTGATCAACAATCCGCCTCAAAAGGCAGGGTTTCTATTTCATACTCTTCGAAAGATGAAAGAGAATCAATTATCAGCAAATTATTAAAATTAAAGAAAAATTAAGCTTGTCCTTAAGACTATAAATTTTTATAATCAGCCCCGTAAAAAAACATACTTAAGTCAAAAATTAATACTCTAAAACAAAACTGGTTATCTGCTGCGGGTCTTATGATTTCCATCGTAATATTTCCCACGTTTGCGCAACCTATTTTTATTGGGTATTTGTTTGCGTTGGCGGGAGCGATTTATATTGCAAACCAACCACAAAGCGAAGCCTTGAACCTCTACCTTGCTTTTATTTTAAGGTGGTCAGTTTTTATAATTTTTACAATAATGTGTTTAAAATTTATTACAGAAAATACCCTTATAGCAGTCTTTCTCCTTGTATACTTAAACACCACCTTTAACCCAAAACTAATTACTGCTTAACATGGCTTCAACATCAGGCGAACAAACAAGCGCAGAATACATTCAACACCATTTAACTAATTTGGTGTGCGGTAAAACCCCGGATGGTTGGACTTGTGACCCTGGCGCGGCTGATCAAATGGGTTTTTTGGCATTTCATGTTGACTCATTGGGGTGGTCAATATTTTTAGGGTTGGTGTTTGTGGGTTTGTTTCGTTTAGGCGTTCCCAAACTTTCAACCGAGGCCCCAACTGGAATTCAGAATTTTGTCGAAATGTGTATAGAGTTTGTAAATGATAACGTTCAAAGTATATTCACTTCGGCAAAAAATAACTTAATAGGACCCATGGCATTAACCGTGTTGGTCTGGGTTTTTTTGATGAACTTAATGGATTTAGTTCCTGTTGATTATTTGCCCTCTCTTGCAGGCCAGGTTGCAGAGGCAACAGGCATGGTAGAAAACTCCAAGGACTCTTATTTTAAGGTGGTTCCAACCACCGATCCCAACATTACTCTAGGGATGGCGCTGGCTGTTTTTGTTTTAATTATTTTTTACAGCATTAAGATCAAGGGACTCAAGAGTTTTTTAGCCGAACTAACACTTCATCCTTTTGGTAAATGGATGATGCCAATTAATTTAATATTAGAGGGAGTAAATTTAATAGCCAAACCCATATCACTCGGCTTGC
>CALJFV010000105.1 GCA_938074515.1 uncultured Flavobacteriaceae bacterium | reverse complement strand
AGGTCACTGGTCATTTGGGCATCGGTAGGAAACGGCAACGGTCTATTGTTAATCATTTCAATGTCCTCAGGTAAAAGCGCCGCTCGATCTCCTTCAAAACGGGCGTAATAATGATCAAAAACCAAGAGTTCATCTAAAGGAAAGGGTCCAGATTTTGTCCCCAATTGATGATTTTGAGTCCAAATTTTGGCTTGCATCACAGCTTCTTTATGCTGACGACTGCGCATAAGATTGGCGCGCACAATTTTTATTATTGGCACTTTTATGGGTTGTCCCAGGGAGTCACGCACAGTGTTGCCGTAACGATCCGTGGCATATTCCCATCCATCTTCGATGGATTTTTCTCGAATAATGGTCTCATGAACTAACTCATCAGGTCCAAAAGAGATCGCATTGATGTTGAGCTGAACGCTTTGATCAAGACGGCCATTCCAAGGCTCAAAGTGGTATGCTTTCCAAAATTCATCTAAATTTCCTGGGCGAAACCATTGCAGTTCTTTTAAAAGTGATACAGGCAATACGGTTCCTGCCTCGTATTTTATTTTTACCCCAAAATGTTGGGTCCCCTGATCATGTGCGAGGCCCAAAGTTTTTTCCAAACCAGTGAATTCTGGGGTTAACCTTTTGATTTGTAGGAGTATATTATGAGCCTCACGCGCTTTCTCTTGGGAATTCAGGCGCAACAATCCTTGGGCTTGGTCGAATAAATACCGCGCATAAGTGTTTTTTGATTTGCGCAAAACAAGGCTATAGTCTTTAAATACAGCATTGATTGACATCACCTGAGAAAGGGGTCTGATGATATCTTGTCTTTGGTCCATCCCCTGATAAATCCAATAGATATTCGCGCTGTTAGCCCCATTTGGTTCTGTTTGAAGACTTTGAAGTCGGCGCAAATCTTCTTTCACAGCAAGTTTAAAGGCCTTTTCAAGTAAGGGTATGAGTTGTTTTTTGTCTTTGTGGTTGGGATTATTTTTTAATTTTTCGGATATCGATTGAACCACCGTGTCATAATTCCCTTGAGCCAATTGTTTTTCATTGCGTTTGATACTGCTGCATGATCCAAAAATAAGCGCCGTAGCACCCAGAAAAGCAATAACCAAAGCGCGTAAATAAGCCTTTCTCATATAAGAATGAGAAACATGATGCTCACTATAGGATAAATAGGTCATGAACCTGTATTATTTAAAATTCTAGTTTGCGTGCTGGTAAAATTTTACCGGTACATTCTCCAAAGCCAATGCGGATTTCATCATTTTGGCTATAGCCGCGCATAATTACTGTGTCGCCATCTTGAATAAAGGTACGACTACTTCCGTCGTTTAAAGGTACGGGTTTTTGACCGCGCCAGCTGAGTTCGAGCATTGAGCCATAGCTCTCTGGTGTTGGACCAGAAATAGTTCCGCTACCCATCATGTCACCGCTGCGCAGATTACAACCATTAACTGTGTGGTGCGCTAATTGTTGAGCCATAGACCAATACATATATTTAAAGTTTGAGCGACATACCAGAGACTCGTTTCCGTTTTCAGGCATAATGCTGGCCTCTAAGGTGATGTCATAATTTTGTGCTCCTGATTGCTGTAAGTAGGGTAGCGGGGCTGGATCTTGCTCCGGACCGTTAACTCGGAAGGGCGCCAAAGCATCCAAGGTGACAATCCAAGGGGAAATCGTCGAGGCAAAATTCTTTCCTAAAAACGGGCCTAGAGGAACATATTCCCAGGCTTGAATGTCCCGTGCACTCCAATCATTAAACAAGACCAATCCAAATATATATTCTGAGGCTTCATCTATTGAAATGGTTTTACCTAGGTCATTCGCCGCAGTGGTAATAAAGGCCATTTCAAGTTCAAAGTCTAAAAGTTTAGAGGGACCAAAACCTGGGCGGCCTCCCTCTTTAGGTGCTGATTGACCGTTAGGTCTGTAAATGGGCGTTCCGCTGGGTACAATACTTGAACTTCTTCCGTGATAGCCGATCGGAATATGCAACCAATTTGGTAACAAGGCATTTTCCGGGTCTCTAAACAGACTGCCCACATTGGTCGCGTGCTCTTTACTGGCATAAAAATCGGTGTAGTCGCCGACGTCGACCGGCAGTTGCATTTCAATTTCATCCAAGCTAAAAAGTATTTTCTCTTTGTGCTCTGGAGAATCTCTTAATTTTGGGTTGTCTTGATTAAAAATATCAGAGATTCGATTGCGTACCAAACGCCAAGTTTTGCGACCATCTGCGATGAAGTCATTGAGGCTGTCTTGAAGAAATATGTCGTCGGTAAGTTCTATACCTTCAAAATAACCAAGCTGATGCAAAGCCCCTAGATCTATTGCGGTATCACCGATGCGCGTCCCTATTGTGATGATGTCGTCTCTAGTTAGAAATACCCCAAAAGGAATATTTTGAATAGGAAAGTCACTTTGGTCTGGCACGTTGAGCCAGGTTTTAATTTTTGGATTGTTGGCACTTAAGGGCATGAATTGGGATTTTAATTGTTGGTAAAATGTTAATCAAATATATAATTTATTGACTACTAACAAGGGGCATTTAGTATTTTTGGTGCAAATCAAATCACCAAACAAATGAGTTACCAAGACAGTGAAATTTTTGATCTAATTCAGCAGGAACACGACCGTCAAAAGCACGGTTTAGAACTGATCGCCTCAGAGAACTTTGTGAGCGATCAAGTCATGGCTGCTACCGGAAGTGTTTTAACAAACAAGTATGCTGAAGGCTATCCTGGTAAACGTTATTATGGCGGGTGCCGTGTGGTGGATCAGGTCGAGCAATTGGCCATTGATCGTGCTAAAGTATTATTTGGCGCAGAATACGCCAATGTTCAGCCGCACAGTGGATCTCAAGCAAACACAGCAGTTTTTCACGCGTGTTTGAAGCCAGGAGACACATTTTTGGGATTTGACTTGGCCCATGGGGGGCACTTAACCCATGGCAGTCCTGTAAACTTCTCAGGGCGTCTGTATCGTCCCGTGTTTTATGGCGTGGATAAAGAAACGGGGCTGCTCAATTATGACAAAATTCGTGCACTGGCTCTAGAGCACAAACCAAAAATGATCATCGCAGGGGCATCAGCCTATTCTCGTGAGATTGATTATGCCGAGTTTCGCAGTATAGCCGATGAGGCAGGAGCCATTTTGCTGGCTGACATTGCCCATCCAGCCGGACTTATCGCCAAAGGAATTATTTCAGATCCAATTCCTCATTGTCATGTGGTCACGACCACCACGCATAAAACCCTACGCGGTCCTAGAGGCGGTATGATTTTGATGGGGAAAGATTTTGATAACCCCTTCGGCATTACCCTGAAAAATGGTTCTCTACGCAAAATGTCATCTTTATTGGATTCGGGTATTTTTCCAGGAAATCAAGGCGGACCACTAGAGCATGTAATCGCCGCGAAGGCCGTAGCATTTGGTGAGGCTTTAGAGGATTCGTTCTTGCACTATATGGTTCAGGTGAAGAAAAATGCCAAAGTCATGGCTGAGGCTTTTATCAAGAGAGGATATCATATTATTTCAGGAGGAACCGATAACCACATGATGCTGATTGACTTACGCAATAAGGGCATTACAGGAAAACAGGCCGAGGAATCTCTCGGGCAAGCCGAAATCACCCTTAATAAAAACATGGTTCCTTTTGACGATCAGTCTCCTTTTGTAACCAGTGGCATAAGAATCGGAACTGCTGCTGTGACCACCCGAGGTCTTGTGGAATCCGATATGGAACAAATTGTGGCCTTAATTGATCGTGTTATAATGGCTCCTGAGGACCAAGCGGTGATTGAATCCGTAGCTTCTGATGTTTACGACTTAATGGCCCATCGTCCATTATTTGTCGCTTAAACCATGACGGAAACCGCGCGCTGTATTATTCGTCCCGTTGCATTGACGGACGCGCCTTTTATTTTGGCCTTATTGACCAGTGAAATGTGGAAGCGATTTATTGGAGATCGCGGAATCACCAGTATTGATCAGGCCAAAAAGATTATTGAACACAGCTATTTACCCTTGCTGGAGCGTACGGGCTTCGGTCCATATGCCGTTGTTTTAAAAGAGAGTAAGGTGGCCATCGGTACGGTTGGCATATATCAGCGAGATAATTTAGATTATCCAGATCTGGGGTTTTGCTTTTTTACCCGAATACATCAATCAAGGTTACGGATATGAAACTTCGATGGCCCATCTCGGGGAGATCAGGATTCTTTTGCCCTTGCCAAAGATTTACGCCATTACCAATGACGATAATCTTGCGGCGCAGCGTTTATTGTTAAAAATGAATTTTTACCGAACTAATGCCTATCAACCACTGGACAAAGAGGGTGAGCCCGATTTGGATTCAGTCCCAATGGGATTATATACCCTTAATTTTCAGGAAAACTAATGGCTTGATAAGCTCCAAGGTCTGGATTGTCTTGGGGTCGTGGACTACCATTTAAATCAAGAGGCACTAAGGTGGCACCTGCACTATTCCCGCGGCCTACGGCCGCAGATTCCTCCAATGAAATATCAAAGTCATTGAGATTGATATTCTCAAAAACAGGGTCTTGATTTAGGACTAGATTGCGGTAGAGGTCTGTGTTGCCGAAGTCATAGAGCGGTTCATCCACATAAGTATTCAGTGGATCTTGAAATTTGATCAAACAATGATCAAAAAGCACGTTGTATGCGCCTAAATCTTCTTTGTAAAGTCCAATTTCTCGCTGCTCCGTGCCGTAAATAATGCAATTGACAAACTCTGCTTGCTCTAAATCGGCCACGAGAATTTCTTGATCGTTAATCGCTAAGGCATTAGTCACCTGAACGGTTGGAAAACTGCGAAAACTATTGGCCCAATAATTTGAAAAGGTACTGTGCACAAATTTGTAGCGCCCTCCTAAAGTCAGCGCTAATGCAGCTTGACCAGAGTTACTTACAACAACATTTTCGCCATAGACATCACCGGTTTGTGCCAAAAGGCCAGAGGTAGCGGTATTGTATATTGCGACATTTTTTAATGTCAAGGTTCGATCGCCATCATTACTATCCATTAAGATGCCGACTAGATTGTTTTTTATAGTAACATGAGAAAATTCGTGGTTCGTGCTGCCTGCGGTGAGCCAAATGGTACCCCACTGACCGGGAATATCTGAAAAGCCGGGCTCTAAACGATCGCTTTCAAAAATAATTTCACCTTCACGTAATTCAGGATCAGTACTCGGTATTCCTATGGCTTTTAAAGAAGCGCCATTTGCCGCGATAATACCGCTATTTTCATGAAAATGGATCCGGGCACCAGGTTCGATGTTCAGGGTTTTACCGGGAGGAATGGCGGCATACCCATAAATAACCCACGGCTTGTCGGCCGTCCAGTTGAGTTCATTGTCCTCTAAAAAGAATCCATCAATAAATACGTCTTCTCCCAGATCTAAGGTTTCATAAATGCCCGAACCCAAGGGCTCTGGAAATAAAAAATGGGCCTGCTGTACTAGCGTAACAAGGGTCACACTTTGGGCATTATTTCCGGAATCAAAAACCAATTGATCCTCATAAATCATTTGTGTATTCTGTCCGAGATTACCCACGGTCGTTTCAATAAATACGAAAATGCTGTCTTTAGCTAAAATTTGAACGTCTTCAAAACTTTGGCCCGGTTGACCATCCACATTCAGCCGGTAATTTGAGGCGGTCCCTTGTCCTAAGGCGACCTGAGGAATAGTCACATTTTTATCACTGTCATTGTAGACCTTCAGGGTATAGGTACTTGAGCCAATATTTTCAAAAATAGTGTCTAAAAAGATAGTATCATTAGAAAAGCGCAGCGCTCCAGTGCTGGGTACTGAATCAAATTCTGTCTGACATGAACTCCAAAAAATTACAAGAGTCAGGCCAAAAAGCGGGGAGAGAGATTTAAAGAATTGCTTTATCATTGCTTCGTGTGCACTTTTAGCTTAAAAATTTGATCCCAATTTTTTCCTGTGATATACAACTCCTGGGGCGTGCCATCATAGGCAATTCCGTTGAGTACGTCTAATTTAGAGTGTTGGGTAACTTCTTTTTGTAAGCCTTTAAGATTGATAACGCCTTCCACGGCTCCAGATTGTGGATCGACTATCGCTATGGCGTCTTTTTGATAGATATTGGCGTAAATTTTTCCATCAACCCATTCCAGTTCATTGATTTGATCAATTTTCAATTTATCTGTATACACTTCGATATAGCCAAG
>CALJFV010000104.1 GCA_938074515.1 uncultured Flavobacteriaceae bacterium | reverse complement strand
AGAGGACCGAGTTGGACTGACCTCTGGTGTACCAGTTGTCCCGCCCGGGGCATTGCTGGGTAGCTACGTCGGGAAGGGATAAGCGCTGAAAGCATATAAGCGCGAAACCCACCACAAGATGAGATTTCTTTAAAGGGTCGTGGGAGACTACCACGTTGATAGGCCACAGGTGGAAGTGCGGTAACGTGCGTAGCCGAGTGGTACTAATTACCCGTATGCTTATGTACAACGTTCCCCTCCTTCGGGAGGGGAGCACACTCTTTTTGTTTGCAAAAATTGTTCAATGCGTTTTTCTTTTCCTTTATGTTATGTTATTGGTGCTTTTGACCAGATCAAAAGCCGTCTTTCTAATGAGAAAGATGAAAATTAAGGTGGCTATTGCGTCGGGGCTCACCCCTTACCATTCCGAACAGGGAAGTTAAGCCCGACTGCGCCGATGATACTGCATTCCTGTGGGAAAGTAGGTCGCCGCCTTCTTCTAAGCCCGCTATAGTAATATAGCGGGCTTTTTTTTTGCTAAATTTGTCAATAATGATTTAAGTGTAAAATTCAGTCTAGCAAAATTTTGATTCTACGGTCCTATGAAAAATAATTATCTAATTTTTGGGTTACTTATAGTTCTAACTTTTTTTGAAGGCAAGGCTCAAGAGGTTATTGCAGTGATAAACGAACCAAACATTGTACTGCTCAATCCATTTGATGGGAGTATTATCAATCCGTCGTTTATTGATTTAACCCCCCTTAATCAAGGGCAGCCTAAAGGAATCGCGCAAGTAGGATCTGAAATTTGGATCAGTGATCAGACTGCGGATAGAATAGACCGTTTTGACTTAACCGGAGCTTTTACCAGTACCATAAACACCGGATTGGATAATGTTAAAGGGCTTAATGTCATCGGTGATGAAGTATGGGTGACCAATGCTGGCAACAATAATGGAGCCCCTGGAGCGGCCATTATCCGTTATGATTTTCAAGGGAATCTTTTAGGAAATTTTTCAACCGTTGGTTCCTCGTTTGATGTTATCGATGGAGGATCTGGTGAGGTATACATAGCCTATATCGGGAGTGATACCCGTATCGAAAGAAGAGACTATCAAGGTAATATTTTGGGAGATCTCGTCTCTACTGGAGTGGTTACTTTTTTGCAACAAATGGTTCTGGCTCCTGATGCAAATACTCTATTTGCAGCTGTTTTCAGCAATAATGGTGGAAATATTGCCGGATTATATGAATTTAGTAGAACAGACGGCTCTATTGTTGACTTTTGGCAAGAGGGGAGCCTAAGAGGGGTAATGCCACTGGATAATGGTCAAATTTTGCTTAGTGCTGGAACGAACTATGGCGTAAAAATACTGGATCCAGTCAGTGGTAATACTACTCAATTATGGCCTGAATCCTCACAGTATTTTGCCCGATTGAATCTATCACCCTGCAGTACACCGCCCACCCCTGTTGGCGCGCCAAATCAGACCTTCAATGCGGGGGCAACTATAGAGGATATTGTGGTCGAACCTACCGATGTCATTTGGTTTGCTTCAGAATCGGATGCATCAAACAACACCAATCCACTGGCCTCAGGAACAGAACTCACGGACAGTACGACTTACTATGCGATTCAGATCGTTGATGGTTGTCCTAGTTTACCACTTGCCGTCACGGTTACGATTAATGTTTTGGATCGTTTAGATTGGATCGCTGCCAAATTTATATTATCACCTAATCCTGCTGGAGAATACGTGGATTTTACGGGAACAAAATTTGTTCTCAATTACACTTTATTTAACAGTATTGGACAAAATATAATCGGAGATACTGTCAACGCATTTGAAGGGCGCATCGATCTTTCGACTTTAAAGGCTGGAATATACTTTATTCGATTTTCCGGTGAAAATGGACACAAAACACTTCCATTGGTGCGTCAATAGCGAGGTAGTGGGTGTTTAGAAAACATCCCTAGCTTTGTGTAAGTTCAATCTGGCGATATTTAATGGTCAAAAAAGACCGAAACAATCTTTCGGATTCCACGAAATAATGTAAAAATCGTTGCAGCAACACCGATAATCCCTAAAGGTAAAACGACGTACAGCGGGATCACATTTTTGTTGAGAAATGCGAAGTTCAACAAATAGGTACTCACCACTAAGAGAACTATACCAAAGCCGAGTATTTTAATGGCTTGAATCAGTGTTTGTTTCTTGGTCATTGAATCGACTTTAGTGCTTTTCTTACGCTTCCATGGGTCTCGATAAGTTCTATGGCCTTTTCTCTTGAAATATGGCCAAAATGCATCAGCATAGTTATACCGCGTTCCACCAGTTTGTTATTACTGAGTTGCATATCTACCATTTTATTATCCTTTACATGACCTAATTGAATCATCGTCGTCGTGGTGATCATATTCAAAATAAGTTTTTGCGCTGTACCCGCCTTGAGTCGCGTACTTCCTGTCAAAAACTCAGGGCCAACATCTACGGCGATTGGATAATCTGCAGTCTGCATCAGAGGACTGTCTAAATTACAAGAAATACCACCTGTAATGATTCCGTGTGATTTGCACGATTCAAGTCCACTGACTACATAAGGTGTTTTACCTGAGGCAGCAATGCCGATAACGACATCTTTAGTATTGATATTATGGCTTTTGAGGTCCAGCCAAGCCTGAGTTGGGCTGTCTTCGGCAAATTCTACGGCCTTTCTTATTGCACCATCACCACCGGCAATGATCCCGATAACTAAATTATGAGGTACGCCAAAGGTTGGAGGGCACTCACTGGCATCAAGTATGCCTAAACGACCACTGGTTCCGGCACCAATATAAAAAAGCCGACCACCCTGTCTTATTTGTTCAACGATTACCGTTACAA
>CALJFV010000103.1 GCA_938074515.1 uncultured Flavobacteriaceae bacterium | reverse complement strand
CGTATCGATAAGTTTGGGGTGACGCAACCAAACTTGCAGCGTTTAGGAAATTCGGGTCGTATTCTCGTTGAATTACCGGGCGCTAAGGATGTAGAGCGTGTTAAAAAATTATTGCAAAGTACTGCACAGCTTGAATTTTGGGAAGTAGTAAAAGAAGAAAGCATTACTTCTTTCTTGCTTGATGCGGATACAAAATTAAAGGATGTTTTGGCGGAACGTGCCCCAGCAACTGAGGAGGCAACTCAAAAGGAAAACGAAGAAGATCTGTCTGATTTGTTAGGCGGTGAGGATGTCGTAGCCGCGAATGATCCATTGCTTGAGCGTCCTTTGCTCAATAGAATACTGCCCGTTCGGGCCAGTAATCCGGGCTTAGCCTCGTTTTCATTGAAAGATACAGCGGTAATTAATGGATATCTGAGAGAACCGCAAGTACGCGCTCTTTTAAGTGGAGAGCAACGCTATTATAAATTCGTGTGGAGTATTCCTGAATACAACGAATCAGTTGGAGAGGAAATTACTAGCCTTTATGCAATTAAAGGGAACCGAGAGGACACTCCTGAACTCAGTGGCGGGGTAATTGTGGATGCACAACAGTCTTATACCCAAGCTGGTCGAGTTTCTGTGACCATGCAAATGAATGGCCTTGGGGCAAAGATTTGGGAAGATATGACCGAATATGCTTATAACAATCAGTCACAAATCGCTGTAGTTCTTGATGATGTTGTGTATTCTGCTCCTGGAGTGAGTTCTGGAAAAATTTCTGGTGGTCGCAGTGAGATTACGGGTGATTTCACTATTCCGGAGGCACAAGATTTAGCGAACGTTTTGCGTGCAGGTAAGCTACCAGCTTCAGCCGATATCATCCAAGCTGAGGTTGTTGGGCCAACTCTAGGAAAAGAGGCTATCGATAGCGGTATCCTTTCTTTTATCATTGCACTGAGTATCGTATTGCTTTGGATGATGATGTACTACGGTAAAGCAGGGGCATTTGCTAACGTTGCTTTGGTAGTGAACATATTGTTCATCTTTGGAATTTTGGCAGGACTGGGTGCTGTTCTAACCTTACCTGGTATCGCCGGTATCGTTTTAACTATTGGTATGTCTGTGGATGCTAACGTGCTTATTTTTGAACGTATTCGCGAAGAGCTAGCCAAAGGAAAGTCACAGCGTGATTCCATCAACGATGGTTTTAGTAATGCACTTTCCTCAATATTGGATGCCAATATTACTACCGGGCTTACGGGTCTGATTCTTCTTGTATTCGGAACTGGCCCAATCCAAGGATTCGCCACTACATTGTTGATCGGTATCTGTACCTCATTGTTTACCGCAATTTTCGTGACGCGTTTATTTATTGATCGTTTTGCCTATAATGGTAAATCCCTGACCTGTTCAACTGCCTTTACCAAGAATCTATTCAGCAATGTGGCGATTAAATTTTTGGCCAAGAGAAAAGTGGCTTATGCCTTTTCAGCAGTCCTTATTTTGGTGAGTATTGGTTCGTTGTTTACAAACGGACTTAATCAAGGCATTGATTTTGTCGGAGGGCGTACCTATACCGTTCGTTTTGATCGTGATGTTAATGCCCTTGAGGTTCAAAATGATCTCATTGCCGTATTTGAAAGTGCCGAGGCCAAAACTTACGGAGGGAACAATCAGTTAAAGATTTCGACCAAGTACAAAGTTGAAGAAACTGGAGCTGAGGTCGATGTGGAGATTGAGCAAATGTTATTTGAGGCCTTGAAATCTCACTTGCCTGAGGGTATGGATTATGCGGCTTTTGTTGCCGATGAGGAAAACAAAATTGCTGGACGTATGGAATACTATAAAGTTTCGCCAACCATCGCGGATGATATTAAATCGTCTTCATTCTTGGCGGTTCTTGGATCCTTAGTGGTTGTATTTTTATACATTTTGTTGCGTTTTAGAAGATGGCAATTTAGTTTGGGTGCGGTCGCTGCCGTTTTCCACGATGTGTTGATTGTTCTTGGTGTATTTTCATTGACGCACCAGTTCATGCCGTTTAATATGGAAATCGATCAATCTTTTATTGCAGCGATTTTGACTGTAATAGGTTATTCCTTGAACGATACTGTGGTGGTGTTTGACCGAATTCGTGAATTTTTCAACGAGCACGGCAGCTGGCGTATGAATAAAATCATCGACAGTGCCCTTAACAGTACATTAAGTAGAACATTGAATACCTCATTGACGACATTGATTGTGTTGTTGACTATTTTCTTACTCGGTGCAGAATCAATTAGAGGATTGATTTTTGCTTTGATTGTCGGTATTGTTGTGGGAACTTATTCGTCTTTGTTTATTGCAACGCCTGTCTTTTTTGACACGGTCAAAAAACGCGGAATAGATTTGAGCGACAAACAAGAGGAAGAAGATCAATAAAAATGTAGCTAAAGGAGTTGTCTTTAGACCACTTAGCATAAATAAAAAACCCCGCTTTCTGCGGGGTTTTTTATTTCTTATCGCGTGAAAATTCTGCCCGGTCTATAGGGAGTAATTTCCAGCGCGCAACCATGCCCGCGTTTACTTCGAGAACATATTTGGCGGGACGCCCTGAGGGCAATGGGGTGGGGTCAAAAGGCTTGGCGTCTCGATAGACTTCTACAATTTTTAGGTCTTTATCGAGGTATATGATGTCTATGGGAAATTGAGTGTTTTTCATATAAAAACTCAGTGGTGATTCCCGATCAAAAATAAAGAGCATCGCTTGATGATCTTCCATTGAATTGCGATACATAAGTCCTGTGGCAGTTTCATATTCGCTTTCAGCGATTTCGACATCCAAAGTCGCGATAAGTGAGTCATTGGTTGGGCGCACAATGCTCAATGTGCCTTCTTTGGTAAAGGGAATTTCTCGAGTGAGGACCTTGTCGTTTTTATCGTTTTTACAAGCCGTAACTCCGGTTAAGGCCAAAAGTCCGAATACCGTAACAATTCGTATAACCTTTTTCATGAGGCAATATTTTTTTTCGCACGCAGCAATAAAACGACTCCGGCTATGATAAAGGGAATACTGAGCCACTGCCCAGTGCTGAGTAAATTACCTAGCGAAGATTCAAATCCACCTTGACTTTTCTTATAAAACTCAACAATAAATCTCACCGACCACAAGAGAACTAAAAACAATCCAAAAAGGTAACCCTGTTGTAATCTTTTTTGGGTGTGCCAATAGGTCCAATACAAAATCAAAAACACAAATACATATCCAAAAGACTCATACAATTGAGCGGGATGACGCGCAAAGTCCTCTCCATTATTGGCGAAAATCACACCAAAATCTGTTCCTGTTGGATGCCCTACGATTTCTGAATTCATAAAATTACCAATACGCACCAAGACTGCCCCAGAGGCAACGGGAATAACAATTCGGTCAAAAAGCCACAGCATTGATTCTTTGAGTACATTTTTTTGATATAAATACATGGCGATAATGATCCCTATAGCGGCACCGTGTGACGCTAATCCTCGAAAGCCGGTAAAGGCGAAACCGCCTTTGAACTTGAACGGTAAAAACACCGAAAAGAAATCTTCATGAAAGAGTTCTGGCTGATAAAAAATGACATGACCAAGGCGTGCTCCAATAAGGATGGCTAAAACCATATACATAAATAGGCTATCCAATTTTTCAAGCGCAACACCCTCGCGGATAAATATTTTTTTCATCAAATACCAACCTAATGAAAAGGCCAATACAAACATCAAACTGTAGTATTGAATGGTGTAAAATCCAAGATTGATGCCTTCTGAAGGGGCCCAATAAATACCTAAAAATGGGAGCATAGCGTTTATTTGTGGTAAAGATAAAAAAAAGCCTTTGTATGCTGCAGGTTTATGGCACTGGATCGTGTCCAGAGCCGCCCCATGGATGACATCGAGAGATACGCCTCATAGCGAGCCAACTTCCGCGTAATGCACCGTGTTTTTTTAGGGCTTCAATACTGTAATGAGAGCAGGTGGGGTTGAAGCGACAAGTCGATGGCGTCCATGGTGAAATAAAGTATTGATAACACTTTATCAGTAGAATTAAGGGTTGTGCGAATAATGACAAAAATCTAATTTCAAAAATTATCACCGATAGTTAAAACGGCTTCAAGCTAATATTCCTATCTTAAGCTAAAACTCGTCCCCTCTTTACCGTCCTTGAGCTGTATCCCTGCTTCTTGTAAACGGTCTCGAATTGCGTCACTGGTAGCGAAATCTTTATTGGCACGGGCCTGATTCCGCAAGTCGATCAATAAATTTACAGCAGCATCAAGTTGTTGCTGTCCATTATTTTGTCCTTCCATTTCTTTGGGTAGTCCCAATACGTCATAAACTAAACCACACATTGTGGTTCTCAATAAAACAAGGTCGTCAAGAGTTATTTTAGCGCCACCTTCACTTAGATTATTTATCCATTTGGCAGCTTCAAAAAGTTGTGCAATTAAAATCGGACTGTTAAAGTCGTCGTTCATCGCGGCATAACACGAATCAACCCAGGGGCCTATTGCGTAATCTGAAGAATCTGAATCTTCGATAGACTCAAGCTTATTCATTGCCTCCATGAGCCTTTGATACCCTTTTTCACTGGCCAAAATGGCTTGGTCAGAAAAATCCAGTATACTGCGATAATGGGCCTGGTACATAAAGAATTTGGCGACAGCAGGACGAATCGGTTGGCTCATAATAGCATTGTTCCCGGAGAAAAGTTCCCTCGGTAAAATATTATTGCCTGTTGATTTAGCCATTTTCTTGCCATTTAGTGTGAGCATGTTGGCATGCATCCAGTATCGTACAGGAGTGGTCTTATTGCATGCCTCGGCTTGGGCAATTTCACACTCGTGGTGTGGGAATTTTAAGTCCATTCCGCCGCCGTGTATATCAAAAGTCTCTCCTAAATACTTTGTGCTCATGGCGGTACATTCCAAATGCCAGCCGGGAAATCCGTCGCCCCAAGGAGAGGGCCAACGCATGATATGTTGGGGTTCTGCCTTTTTCCACAAGGCAAAATCTTGGGGATTCTTTTTTTCGCTTTGTGCCGCGAGTTCTCGGGTGTTGGCAATCATATCTTCGATCTTGCGTCCACTTAGTTTGCCATATTGCTGATCTTCATTAAACTTTATGACGTCAAAATAGACTGATCCATTTTTTTCATAGGCATAGCCGGCGCCTAGAATTTTTTCAATAATTTGAATTTGCTCAATGATATGCCCTGTTGCCGTGGGCTCTATATCAGGAGGTAGTGCATTAAATGCACTCATGATTTCATGAAAATCAACAGTATATCGCTGCACGACTTCCATAGGTTCAATGGCTTCGATTCTCGCTTTTTTTGCTATGCGATCTTCCCCTGAATCGGCATCGTTTTCAAGGTGCCCAGCATCAGTGATGTTGCGCACATAGCGCACTTTATATCCGAGGTGTTTGAGATATCTGTAGATTAAATCAAATGATAGAAAAGTGCGACAATTGCCCAGATGAACGTAGTTGTAAACCGTTGGCCCACAAACATACATTCCCACAAATTCAGGAACTAATGGTGTAAATAATTCCTTTTCCTTGGTCAAGGAATTATATATGCTAAGTTTACGATGTTCTGATTTAGGCAATGTCATCGCGGATGAATCATTCAATGTTAAAATGAAGTGTTGAGTTTGATGTAATCTAAAAACTCTCTTTTAACCTTGTCATTTTTGAATTGACCACCAAATTCACTGGTTACCGTTGAACTGTCAATATCTCTGATCCCTCGAGAATTAACACATAAATGTTTTGCGTCAATAACGCATGCAACATCCTCAGTGTTTAAAATTTTCTGCAGTTCCTGAACAATTTGCATGTTAAGCCGCTCCTGCACTTGGGGTCTTTTTGCGAAATAATCCACAACTCTATTCATTTTTGAAAGACCAACGACTGTGCCCTTCGAGATGTAAGCGATGTGCGCTCTTCCTACGATTGGCAACAAGTGATGCTCACAAGTAGAAAATAAGGTAATGTTCTTTTCAACTAA
>CALJFV010000102.1 GCA_938074515.1 uncultured Flavobacteriaceae bacterium | reverse complement strand
ATAGCGAGACCAGGCCAGCAGACCCGCTTCAAGCTGATCTTTAATGGCACAATTGGGTTCATTAATGTGTTGACAATTATTGAATTTACACTGGTCTTGAAGGGCAAAAAATTCGGGAAAATAAGCGCCTAATTCTGTAGGTTCCAAATCTACAACACCGAACCCCTTGATCCCTGGTGTATCAATAATTCGTCCACCGAAAGGCAGGTCAAACATTTCAGCAAAGGTGGTGGTATGTTGGCCTTGGGCATGTTGCTGAGAAATTTCTGCTGTACGCAGATCTAGGTCAGGGGCTAAGGCATTTACTAAAGTTGATTTACCGACTCCACTATGCCCAGAGAAAAGCGAGGTCTTTCCGGTCATAAGGGCTTTTACTTGATCCACATTTTTACCCGTTTTAGCCGAAATCCCAATACAAGTATAGCCTATAGACCGATATAGAGCAGCCAGAAATTTCGCTTGATCAAGTGAGTCCAGGTCATAGGTGTCAGATTTATTGAACAGCAGGACACAATCAATGTGATAGGCGGCGGCCGTAACTAAAAATCGATCAATAAATGAGGTCGTCGTTACTGGGTTGTTTGGCGTGATGAGCAAAAAAGCATAATCGATATTTGAGGCAATGATATGGGTTTGCTTAGAGAGGTTCACTGATTTTCGTATGATATAGTTCTCTCTTTTTTCAATCTTAGTGATGACCCCACGCGTCTCTTGATCGGCAGTTTCCAATTCAAATACTACACGATCACCTACAGCAATAGGATTGGTACTTTTGATGCCGTCGATTCGAAATTTACCCTTTATTCGACACGGATATAGTACACCATCAGAAGACCGAACGGTATACCAACTTCCTGTAGATTTATAAACCAAGCCTTTCATCACGACACAAAATTGCTAATTTATCTGCAATATACATTGATTTTTCGGCCTTTATCAGCCCAAACTACAGAGCGTTTATCTCGCTTTCACTATACCTACTTAAAATCCATGGAAGCTTTAGATTCCTTTAAGAATCTTTTATACTCTTTTGCTGGTTAATCGATTCTTGGTGAATCGCTTTGAATAATTTTTGGGTAAATTCCTCACTTAAGCCTTCTTTAAGGCCAGCAGAGACCATGCGTTCTAAAATCGAAGTCCAACGATCGGACTGTAAAATCGCCACATTATTGTTGTGTTTTAATTGACCGATTTGAACAGCGATTCCCATTCTTCTACCCAAGGTTTCTATCAATTGGGTGTCAATAACATCTATTTTGGCGCGAAGCGCATCTAAGTTATTGTGGAACTCTTCAGTTGAAACATCCGTTTCCCTCATTTTTAAGGCCGTTATAATTTCTCCTAAACGCTCAGGGGTGACTTGCTGAGCCGCGTCGCTCCATGCATTGTCTGGATCAATATGACTCTCTATCATCAATCCGTCATAATTCAAATCTAAACCTGTTTGTGACAACTCAAAAATCAAATCACGACGTCCCCCCATGTGGGATGGATCCAAAATTAAAGGTACATCGGGTCTTCTGCTCTGAAAGTCAATGGCGATTTGCCATTCAGGGATGTTGCGGTATTTTGTTTTTTCATAAGACGAAAATCCACGGTGAATAGCCCCTAATTGTGTGATGCCAACTTTCTCAAAACGCTCTAAAGCACCCATCCAAAGTGAAAGATCTGGATTGACAGGATTTTTTATCAAAACCACTTTATCAGTACCACGCAAAGCGTCGGCGATATCTTGAATAATAAATGGGGACACGGTAGTACGCGCACCAATCCAAAGTAAATCAACATCATGTTCCAAAGCCAGCTCCACGTGGTGCGGATGGGCCACTTCAGTTGTGGTTAAAAGCCCCGTTTCTTCCTTGGCACGTTTTAGCCATGGGAGTCCTAAGGCGCCCACCCCCTCAAAATTTCCGGGACGGGTTCGAGGCTTCCAAAGCCCCGCCCGAAGCACTGAAGTTTTTGTCTTGGTCAGCCCTCGAGCTGTTTCTAAAAGTTGATCCTGCGTTTCTGCACTGCAAGGCCCTGCGATTACGATAGGATGCCCTAAATTCATGGCACGTAGCCATTCTCTCGCTTGATTGCTTTGATTCATATTTCAATTTTTTCACCCAACTTAGTGGGTATATTTCCTTTATTCTGTGCGTATAATCCGAGTAATTTGAAATTTTTTACTCCTTCTTTTAATACGGCAATGGCTTGTTTAAATTTTTCTGGATTGTCAAAGGTCACATCAACAAAAAAAGCATAGCGCCAATTCATCCCAAGAACCGGTAATGACTGAATTTTGGTCAAATTTATGTCATAATCACTTAAGACCCCCAATGCCCGACTCAAGGAGCCGACCTCATGACCTAGCTGAAACTTCATGCTGGCTTTATTTGGTGTTTTTTGCGAGTGACTGCCCGGACGGCCAAACAAAACAAAGCGCGTTTGATTTTGCTTAATGTCCTGAATCTGACTTTCTAAAATCTCCAGACCAAACGCCTGAGCTACGTCCTTTCCAGCAATAGCGGCAATTCCTTGGAGTTGTTCTTTTGAGATTTGCTCTGCTTCACTTGCCGTATCTTTTCCTTCCACCAGCCGGAATTGACCTTGAAATTGTCTTAAATAGTCACGACACTGGAGCAATGCCACCGGATGAGATCGGACCTCTATCAGGTCCTCAATTCGCGTATTTGGCAGGGCCATTAAATGCATCTGAATATTCAAATAAACCTCATCATATATTTCAAAAGATCCTGATTCCAACAGATTGTAATTAGTCAAAATAGAACCGGCAATTGAATTTTCAATAGCCAACACACCAAAATCCGCTAGACCTTTGGCCACGGCCTGTGTTGTTGCATCAAAAGAGTCACAACAAAGCAAGGTATAGGCCTGCATGTCAAATAACTGCTTTACGGCTTGATGGTGAAAAGAATGCTGTATGCCTTGTATTGCGATTTTCATCTTAGAAATAATTCATAAAAAAAGCCCGAACAATTGATCGGGCTTTAGCGTTATTGTTGGGTACAATCAACACAAAGCCTTCGCCTTTGTATAAAAGAAATAAAAGAAATATATGTTGTTGTACGTTTTCATTTATAAGTATGAACGACGAAAATATGCTTTATCATTCAGAACATAAAATCTTTCCAAAGATTTTTTATTCTTTATTTTTACCGCCTAGGGCTATGAGAATTAAATTTCAACACATTACAAAATTATACG
Organism: uncultured Flavobacteriaceae bacterium; assembly: GCA_938074515.1. GTDB lineage: Bacteria > Bacteroidota > Bacteroidia > Flavobacteriales > Flavobacteriaceae > BACL21. Next base: position 705 of record CALJFV010000102.1, on the reverse strand, counting down.
GTACTCAAAAGGCGCTGGATGAAGTCAATTTTTCCATAGAAACAGGGGAAATAATAGGACTACTTGGCCCTAATGGAGCGGGCAAATCGACGCTCATAAAAATCTTAATCGGCCTCTTGTCTCCCGAGAGCGGTCAACTATTTGATCATGATCAAGCTCTAAATACCCAAAGTCTAAATTATAAAAGGCGTATTGGTTATCTGCCTGAAGACAACCCGCTCCCGCAGGAACTCTTTGTCAAAGAATATTTGACTCAAACCGCCGCTTTGTATGCCCTGAACCCCTTTGATGAAAAGACCCTGATCGAACGAACCGGACTGACCCCAGTAGAACACAAAAAAATAGGAGCTCTTTCTAAAGGGTTCAAACAGCGACTGGGTTTAGCAGCAGCCCTTATTCATGAGCCGGAACTCTTAGTCTTAGATGAGCCGATGACAGGACTTGACCCAAATCAAATTCAAGAAATTAGAAAATTGATCAAATCGCTCAGTCCCAAAACAACGGTACTTCTTTCCACGCACATTTTACAAGATATCTCTGCAATTTGTGACCGAATATTGGTCTTAAATCAAGGGAAATTAGTCAAAGATCTTGCCTTGAAAGATTTAGACAACAAGAACGTCACTGAAGCCCTTGAGGCTTTGTTTACTGAATGGACTTCCTAAGCAAACCTCTGGCACACGATTCCACTTTATAAAAAAAGGG
>CALJFV010000101.1 GCA_938074515.1 uncultured Flavobacteriaceae bacterium | reverse complement strand
TTCAAAGACGTCACCAAAAGCTTACCGAAGAAACACCCAGCCCATTTATGACCGACGAACTGCGCGATGCCATGGGAGAAGCAGCCGTAAAGGCGGCAGAATTCATCAACTATGAGGGCGCCGGGACTATTGAGTTTTTGGTGGACAAACACCGAAACTTTTATTTTATGGAGATGAACACCCGTATTCAGGTGGAGCATCCAATTACAGAACAAGTCGTGGATCACGATTTAATTCGTGAACAGATTTTAGTCGCAGCGGGTGTGCCTATTTCAGGAAAAAACTACCTGCCTCAACTGCACTCAATAGAGTGTCGTATTAACGCTGAGGACCCTTACAACGGCTTCCGCCCGTCGCCGGGAAAAATCACCACGCTCCACGCCCCAGGAGGGCACGGAGTGCGCTTAGACACCCATGTTTATGCGGGTTATTCAATTCCACCAAACTACGATTCTATGATAGCGAAGCTCATTACTACAGCTCAAACCCGTGAGGAGGCGATCAATAAAATGAAGCGTGCTTTGGATGAGTTTGTGATTGAAGGAATTAAAACAACTATTCCATTTCACCGACAACTCATGGATCACCCTGATTATGTCGCGGGGAACTATACCACAGCCTTCATGAATGAATGGAAAATGGATTAATAATATGGCGAACCCTCCTTTACGGAGGGTTTTTTAATCCCTTGGTTGGTCAATTCCCTTGGCATGGAAAAATCATGTAATTTCATACACTAAATAATGAAAGGCTGCGAAGTGCATACAAATAACGCGTCATATTGGGAATCTTATTTACTTAAGGATATTGATTATCTAATCATAGGGGGAGGCATTGTGGGTCTAACTTGTGGCATTGCCTTAAAGTCGAGACTACCTCAATCTCGAGTAGTGATTTTAGAACGCGGAAATTGGCCTTCTGGGGCGAGCATAAAAAACGCGGGATTTGCATGTTTTGGCAGCGTATCAGAAATTTTGGATGACGCACAACGGCATTCCGAGCAAGAACTTATTGGGCTAATACGCCAAAGAGCAGAGGGGCTTGAGCGCTTAAAATCTATACTTGCTCCCGAGACGATGGGCTATCAAAATCACGGCGGCTACGAGTACTTCTTAAGCCATCATAGCGATTTGGCTGAGCAGTGTTTCTCTAACATTGACAGGGTCAATAAACTCACACAAGAGGCCTTAAAAACCACTGAAAAGGTCTTCTCGGTCGTGGAAAATAAATTTGGTTTCGCAGGAATTGGTTCTCGCGGTATTCTCAACAGGTTTGAAGGTCAAATTCACACTGGACGTATGATGGAGGGACTGATTGTAAAAGCTGCGGAAAGTGGGGTACAATTCTTAGGCGGGGTGAAAGTTTTATCACACCAAATTATGGCAGACCAAGTAATGGTCCAGACCAAAGACCACGGCCCAATTAAGGCCAAAAAGCTTTTACTGGCGACCAACGGTTATACACAAGATTATTTGTCGGACTTAGTAACCCCTGCGCGGGCTCAGGTTTTAATAACTGAGACAATTCCTGACCTAAAAATTAAAGGGACGTTCCACTTAGACCAAGGCTATTTCTATTTTAGAAATATAGATCAGCGAATTCTTCTGGGAGGAGGGCGAAATCTCGATTTTAAGGGAGAGCAAACGACATTAGAACAGACGACCGAACAAATACAGGGCGCTTTAGAGCGCATGTTACACGAGGTTATATTGCCCGGCAGGTCCGTTGCCGTTGAACGCCGCTGGTCCGGAATTATGGGTGTAGGGGCACAAAAGAAACCAATCATCAAAGCGCTCGGCCCTAATGTGTATTGTGGAGTTCGTTTAGGAGGAATGGGCGTGGCCATAGGCGCTGAAGTCGGACAAAGCCTTGCAGCGCTCGCGATCGGGGAGTTATAATCCGACATAGTTATCTTTGAAAGCAGTCAAAAGACGAGACAAACAAAAAAACCAGCCGTTCACGGCTGGTTTTTTAATAGGGCCAAGACCTAAAATAAGTCGGCCGGGCTAATTTGTCCTTAAGGAAATTAGTTTTTCATCAACTGTACCGTAGTACTTCCTGAAGCCGTGCTAATTTGTGCGAAGTAAGCTCCTTTGCTAAGGTTGCTGTTGTCGATGGCCAAAGTACTTCCTGGGTTATTAAATTGAGCAACTTTTTTGCCCAAAACATCAAAAAGCACCACTTGAGTCATGTCATACTGGGCTGAACGGACATTCCAAACGGCATTTGATGGGTTAGGCGCAACACTAAAAGAGGCTGTATTAAAATCAGTTAGTCCCAAAGATTGACCGCTAACCACAACGCTGCCTAATGTTGCTTCATTATCTGGATTAGCATTGAGTCCTGTAACAGCAAAGCCATACTGAACTACTGCGTCTTCTGCTGGATTAACGTCAGTAAAGACAACTTCAAAGGTAGAACCGTTTAATGCAGCTGTGGCAATCTTTAAAACAGAATAATTAGCATTGAAAACCTTAATAAAGGCAATTGCGTCATACTCAGCATCAAGAGTGTTACTGTGAATAAATCCTGAAAAGGTAAGTTCCTCGCCTGCGAGAGAATTGTCCTCGATATAAGAATTACCTTCAAAAATTTTTGCGCCTAAGCCAGTGGCTTGGTCAACCCAAAAAGGATCGGTTGGGTTATCGGCATAGGTGTTGAAGTTCGGCTGTAGAGTTAAAGTTCCTTCTCCGGCATCAACTACAGTCTGAATGTCTTGAATACCCCATGGCTCTCCAAAAATGTAGTCTCCAGTGGCTGGATCAAAAATATTCGCATATCCTAACCAGTTTCCTCCAGCGTCAACGCTTACTGAGTTTTGCGCCGCCACACCCATGCTCAGGGTAAGGGCAGCAATCATCGAAAATAATTTTGTTTTCATAAGTTAAAGTTTAATAAAGTGAATTAAAGGGTTGATTTATTTTTGGTTGTGTTGTTTTTATTGATAAACGCGTATGTAATCTATTTCTAAACTAGAGCTTTGGAAGTTTGGATCTACAGGACCCCCAAAGGCTCCACCCATTGCGATATTGGTAATGAGGAAGAAATCACTGTCAAAAGGCATCAACTGCGTATTGGCCACTGAATGATAAACATTTCCGTCTACAGAAAATTTGATTTCATCGGCGGTCCATTCAACAGCATAGACGTGAAAATCATCAGAAACTCCCGGAACGGTGATTCCTTGTGTTACAGCATTACCCCCAAAATTACCAGGATAGTGGAGTGATGAAAATATTTCATCTTGGTTGTTACCCACATGCTCCATGATGTCAATTTCTCCACAAGCGGGCCAAGTATTGGTCTGATAATCAGAGCCCAGCATCCAAATCGCGGGCCAAGTTCCACCTCCTGTGGGGAGCTTTGCACGGGCTTCTACGCGCCCATAAGTGAAGTCAAACTTTTGATTTGATTTAATTCGTGCTGAAGTATAATTACTGCCGGCAAAAAACTCTGATTTTGCGGTGATGCGCAAGACACCATTCTCGACAATAATATTTGAAGGATCGTCCGTATAATACTGGACCTCTTCGTTACCCCATCCATTGTTTCCAGTTCCTAAGTCGTAACTCCAGTTTTCCGAACAAGGCGCCCCATCTAAATCAAATTCTTCAGCCCATACAAGCACGTCATTGCTTCCGCTTCCTAGATCACCAGTATCGCCGCTGCATTCCTCTGGTCCTGAGCTGGTTTCAGGAACAAAGGTGTGATACCAAGCCAATTGTGCCCCTGGCGGGTCAAATGGATCTTGAATCCCACGAACAATTAACTGGTCCTCCGTCAGCGAAACGATTTCGTAAGAAGCGGCCCCTGACCAATAGGACAGGAAGCTGTTCTGAAGGGTAAGGGTTGAAACTCCTGCGGCGTCATCTAAGACCACAAAACTTGTATCAAAAGACACAAACGGACTTAAATCGCGACACTCATCATTGTATTGTCCAGGATTGTCATTGGGAAAAAATCGCTTGATTTCAGCCCAGTTAATAAACGACGCATCTCCTGGTTCTAGCACGAATCGGTAGTCGCCCATACCGTCATAGCTAAAAGTGAGCACGTCATCATACATACATGGGTTGAGCTGATTCGGCGTGGCGATAAAGTAATTTGCGAAATCTACAGCAGGGTCTCCTACGCCAAAGTGGCCTGTCGTGCCAGAATCCCAAACCCAGCGCTTGCCTTGGTTTGGCGCTCCAGCTAAGTTTTGAAGAATAACAGGATCAATCATCAAAATGACGTCTAGGTCAATACTGCGCGAGATTGAACTGGCAGCACCACCGCGACCATAGGCAATGATGACAATGTCTTGAGTGTAAACCCCTGTATCTGTAAAGCGAAAATTAGCGGTTTCTCCTGGCCCAATCACCACAGGGTCCAATTCAGGTTTAAAGTAAACATGAAACGTTAGGGCATATTCTGCGGTTGGGGTTACAGCGACATTGCCGGACAAATCATCGGCGACCTCTATGGTTGCTTCAAGATTTATTGGTGCAAGAACGGCACCAAAAGAGGTGTCGTCTTCCTGACAAGAGACTAATATTAGTGGCAAAGCCAATAAGGCAAAGATTAATTTCATATAGTTCATCAGTTGCGTTTTAGTTTGCATAATCAATATCATCAAAATAATAAGTCGACCCATCTCCTGGCAGGTCAACAATAAATTCAAAGAACACCACAACAGTGGTAAATTCAGGGGCCGTATTTTGACCGGCAAAATCCCACACAAGCTCTTCCCAAGCGTTGGATGTGGTAGTATTAGCGTCTAGCTCTACAAAATCACCATTGGTGTTTTCGAGTTTTAAACGCACCGGAATGTCTGCCTTTGGTGACCAGACTTTCATTTTAATTTTTTCAGTGGTGTCAAAAACAATCGGCACCTGTAATGGCAAAGCGGTCCCTGCGTAGAAGACGGCATCCACACCTTTGACGGTACGCACTACACGGCTACTTGTGTTAATGCCAGTTGGATCTGGATTTTCATCAATATCTGAGTTCGCCCCCTCAAAACCAAACACTTCATAGGGCACTGCGGTATTTTCGAAATCTAAAGGCAATTCTACCACTGCACCTGGAAGCGTTCCTTGGGCGATGTTATCGTAATAGAATGTATCGTCATTTCCACTATTGCCAAAATCAAAGAACACTACAATTTTTGCGTATTCTTGGCTTAGATCAAAGCCGGAAAAATCAAAATAAAGGGTTTCCCACTCATTGGTTGCTGTAGGAAATGCATCCACCTCCATAGCAATATTCGGATTTGCGGCGTTTTCAATTTTTAGTTTTACCGTCGTTCCAGCAATAGGAGTCCAGACATCCATAGAAATTGTACTGCCTATTGAAAAATCAATGTTTTCTCCTAATGGGATCGCCGTTCCTGCATAAACCAAGGCTCCAGTCTCTTTAAAGAACTCTACGACGTTAGCACTCGTGTTGATTCCAGTTGGGTCTGGGTTCGTAATTCTCGTATTGATCGCTCCAGCAAAGTCAAAAAAGGTATATTCGAGTGTTTCGTCCTCAAAATCGAGAGGCAGTAATACAGGGTTGTCAATTTCGACAGTGATTGTGCCTTCTAAGGTCTGACTACCACCACTCAAAGCCACTACAGTAATTTCATAGGTTCCTGTCTCTGCGTAAGTGTGCGTCACAGATTCCGCAATCATGAGCGGGGTAGGTGTTTCGTCTACTTGATCACCAAAATAGACTTCAAAGCCGGCCGCCAGAGTAGCCGTTGCAGACACACTGATTGAGAAATTATCTCCTGCCACGGGCAGTACAGTAATTTCAAGATTCTCAGGCGCTAAAAATGAAACCACTACCGCTTGCTCTAGAGGCGGCGAAACTTCTCCGTTAATGTTTTCCGCTGTGAGTGTCGCGGTAAAGGACCCTTCTTGATAGGCGTGCACGGCATTAGTCCCAGGAACCACAGATACGGGCTCGCTGCCATCACCGAAATCTAAATTGAATTTAGAGGCACTCAAGGCACTTGGCGTGAAAATAACATTTCCTGAGTTATCTGTTGTGGGAGTCACAATCAAACCTAAATTCGAAGGAATTTCTGCCGTGTTCAAATAATCAAAATTGGGGTCATCTGAACTACAGCTCACTGCCATAAAAAGGCTAATGAGGGCAAAACTATAAGCGTAAATGCTGTTAAATAGTCGTTTCATGGTCGTGTGTATTAATATCCAGGATTTTGCGCCCAGCGGTTTCCTGTAAGTTGTATTTCGATTTCCGGTATCGGGAAAATTTCGTGTTTACCGTTTTGGAAGCCATTAATTTCTTGAGCGGCCTTCCCTTTCCGCACTGCGTCAAAAAACTGATGACCTTCGCCCACGAGCTCCAAACGTCTTTCTAGGTAAATGGCTTCTCCTAAATCGCCTCCAGTGGTCGTGATTGACGGTAACCCCGCGCGCGTGCGCACCCGATTAACATAAGACTGAGCTGAAGCGTCGTTTCCATTTTCGTGATGTGCTTCTGCCGCCATGAGCAATACGTCCGCAAAACGAATAGAACGATAGTTATTTGGGTTGGTCAAGTTTTGATCCCCAATGTTAGCGTCCCCTTGACGAGGGATATACTTGCGATTAAAGAAGCCTGTGTGCTCATAACCTTCAGTATAACTCACGCCAGCGCCACCATTATATCCCTGGTTATCCGTAGCCCACTGCTCGATATTCAGAATCCCATAATCACGACGTAC
>CALJFV010000100.1 GCA_938074515.1 uncultured Flavobacteriaceae bacterium | reverse complement strand
ATTCGAACCTATGACCGTCTGCTTAGAAGGCAGATGCTCTATCCAGCTGAGCTACGCGACCAAAATGTCGGGGTGGCAGGATTCGAACCTGCGACCTCCTGCTCCCAAAGCAGGCGCGATGACCGGGCTACGCTACACCCCGTAAAATTATGCTGTAATTTTACAGTTACATTGCGGAGAGACAGGGATTCGAACCCTGGCAACGGTTTCCCGTTGACAGATTAGCAATCTGCTCCATTACCACTCTGGCACCTCTCCTGTCTATGTTAAATGAACATGCATTTTTCAATGCGGATGCAAATGTATTTTTTTAAACCCAATAACCCAAAATTTTACGGGCGTTTTTTCACAATAATTAAACGATTTACTCAGGATAGGCCACGCGCAGATGATACATATTGGTCAGCTTCTTCTTGAGCACCTTTTTAATCTGCCCTATTTCCTTAAAGGTAATATTTGCATTATCAAATTGCCCCTGCTCCATATGCATATCTACGATCGACTCTACAAATTCATTAATCTTGGCAGAAGTCGGTTCTTTGAGGCTTTTACTGGCAGCCTCTACACTATCAGCCATCATCAGTATAGCCGTCTCTTTAGAAAAAGGCTTAGGCCCCGGATATCTAAAATCTTGTTCTAAAGCACTGCCCTGCTGATCCATTTCCTTTTTGTAAAAGAAATAAACTAGATTCGTTCCGTGATGGGTTCTTACAAAGTCAATAATTCGCTCAGGGAGCTTGTATTTGCGTGCTAATTCAATTCCTTTGATCACATGGCCAATAATAATTTTGGCGCTTTCCTTGGGCTCAAGATCGTCTAAAGTGTTTATAGAGTTCACTTGATTCTCAGTAAAATTCGTTGGGTTATTCATTTTCCCGATATCGTGATACAAAGCACCGACCCGGACCAACATACTGTCTGCCCCGATCTCCTGAGCCACTGCCTCGGCCAGGTTAGCTACATTGAGCGAGTGGTGAAACGTCCCTGGCGCCTTATTGGAGAGTTCCTTTAGCAGCGGCGTATTCGTATTACTCAATTCCAGCAGCGATACCTCGGAGACCAATCCAAAGATGCGTTCGTAAGCGTAAATAAGCGGAAAAGCAAAAAGCGTGATCAGACCACAAATCACAAAATAGGCGAAGTTTTCCATAGCCATGGTCCCGTACCCACTAAATAAGCCGTCGAGACTCCCCTCTTGAATGATAAAGAAGGCGAGATAGCCCACAATATAAATCCCCGTTATTTGCCCTACAGAAATGAACAAATTAGCCCGTTTTGACAGCTCGGATACCGTGAGTATGGTCACAATACCGGCAATAATTTGCAAAAACATAAACTCAAAACTATTGGGCACAATAAACCCAAGGAGCAATACCGTAAGTACATGTACAAACAGGCCTAAACGAGCATCAAAAAAGCTCTTGAGCACAATCGGCAGGACACACAATGGAATTAGATAAATATAGGCCGCATCAAACTTGATGACCAGAGTGGTCACAAAAATCATCAGCAGCATGTTGATGAAAATAAAACTGAGCTTAGTGTTGTGCTCAAAAATTTCAGGGCGGTATTTGCGCAAGAACAAATAAAGCATCACAAATACCAAGGACACCAGTAAGGTGTACCCGAAAACCAACCAATTATAATTGCTTTGGCTCCATACCTGACTCTGAAACTGCTCTCTCAAAGAATTCAGTCGCTCATATTTATCGCCTTCCACGATTTCGCCCTTAGCAATAATTCGGGCCCCTTTCTCTACCACGCCAATGTTTGGGTTAATGTCTGCCAAAAGCTCCTGAACAGAGGCTTCGGTAAGCGCTGCATTAAACGTCAAATTCGGCTTGACCACCGTAGCAATAATTTGGGTAAAAATATCAGCAAGTTCGGTAATGGACTCCGTCTCACGCGCGGACAATGCCTCGAGTTCTTCACGCTGAACAACCCTTGAAAATACGGTTTGTCTCACCTTATTATCCACCCTTAGGTTCACCAACTGTTCAGGTAAGTAATCATCCCCGCTACCCCCGAGCACCCCATTTTTATAAAGTTTATTGACCAGGTTCAGCCCAATTTGCTTGACCTTATTTTTAGATGTGGCCCAAGCGCTATCTTGATAACTCAAATCAAGCAGTACACTAAATTCTTGTAAGGCCGCTAGCGGGATGTCTGGATCAAGGTCAAAGAACGGTATCGCATTGCGCTTGATCGCTTCTCGTTCTTCTTCAAGAGCTTTGTTGTCTTTTTTAATCGTAAAATTAAAAGGCGCGTAGAGGTTCTCATACTGCCAAGGTTTTCCTTTTTGAAACTGATACTTAAACTGTCCTCCTTTAGGCAGCATATAGATCACCAAAATAATAGAAGCCACCATAAGCAAAAGCTTATAGGCATTGGACTGGTTGCGCGCAAGCAAAGACAAAAATTGGTGCATGGATACCGACTTAAAAAGTAAAGGTAACAATTCGGTGTAACTTATCACAAGGCTTTACAAAGGGCCAAAAAGAATTCATTTATAATGCTTAATTTAGCCTCAATCTTAACCTAATTTCATGAGTAAAAATATTGTCATCGTCTCACGTGCACGCGGTGC
>CALJFV010000099.1 GCA_938074515.1 uncultured Flavobacteriaceae bacterium | reverse complement strand
AGCGCGACGTTTTATTTATCGATGAAATTCATCGATTAAGCCCTATTGTCGAGGAATACTTGTACAGCGCCATGGAGGATTATAAGATTGACATCATGATTGAATCCGGACCAAATGCACGCACGGTTCAGATCACTCTGAATCCTTTTACACTTGTGGGGGCTACAACACGTTCGGGCCTCTTGACCGCGCCCATGAGGGCGCGTTTTGGCATCGCCTCTCGCTTGGAATATTACAAGACTGAGCTTTTGACTACCATTGTTCAACGCAGTGCGGGAATTTTGAATGTGGGGATAAGTATGGAAGCTGCGATAGAAATTGCTGGGCGCAGCCGTGGGACCCCACGAATCGCCAATGCTTTATTGAGAAGAGTGCGTGATTTTGCCCAAATAAAAGGGGATGGGCACATTGATATTACGATTGCAAAATTTGCTTTAAAACAACTCAATGTTGATGCCTTTGGATTGGACGATATGGATAATAAAATATTGACAACGATCATTGAAAAATTCAAAGGGGGCCCTGTCGGCATTACAACATTAGCGACTGCAGTCTCGGAAAGTGCTGAAACCATTGAGGAGGTTTATGAACCTTTTTTAATTCAACAGGGCTTTATTATTCGTACTCCGCGTGGTCGGGCCGTAACAGAATTTGCCTATCGACATTTGGGGATGCAAAAGCCGTCAGATCAGCAAGGTTTATTTGGGGCTTAAATTAAACTAATGCGCGATTGATGAATCCCTGTTGTTTGACTAACTTACAGTTTCTTAGGAAAAATATTAAGACTTGTCGATAGACCTTGCATACAAACATGCCCGTATTATAAAAACCCAGGCGAAGCATCTGGGCTTTTTGTCGTGTGGCTTGAGCAAAGCAGGATTTTTGGAGGATGAGGCACCGCGCCTGGATGAGTGGCTGCTTCATGGTTATCACGGTTCCATGAGCTATATGGAAAATCACTATGACAAACGCCTCGACCCGTGTAAATTAGTTCCGGGAGCAAAGACTGTAGTCTCTTTATTGTATAATTACTTTCCTGAACAGACCCAAGACGAAGGAAGTTTTAAAATCGCTAAATACGCCTACGGAGAAGACTATCATTTCGTGGTGCGCGATAAGCTAAAAGAACTCATGGCCCATATCAATGCCGAAATTGGCGCTGTAGAAGGTCGTGTTTTTGTTGACTCAGCCCCAGTCTTGGAAAAGGCCTGGGCCGTAAAAAGCGGACTTGGATGGCTGGGGAAAAACACCAATCTCATTAGTAAACAGGTTGGCTCCTTCTTCTTTTTGGCAGAGCTAATCATTGACTTGGAATTGCCCCAAGATGGGCCGGTCACGGATCATTGTGGTCAGTGTACCGCATGCATTGACGCCTGTCCGACCCAAGCGATAATTGCTCCTTATGTAGTGGATGGCAGTAAATGCATTTCGCATTTAACCATAGAGCTCAAGTCCGAAATTCCAAATCATTTCTCCGGTCAAATGGATGATTGGATTTTCGGATGTGATGTTTGTCAAGATGTTTGTCCATGGAATCGATTTTCAAAGCCGCATGCCGAACAGAGGTTTAAACCAAAGCCGGAACTTTTACAAAACAATAAGCGGGAATGGCGTGAATTAACCCAGGAGGTTTTCGGTCATTTATTTGAGAAAAGTCCAGTACAACGCACTCGTTATGAGGGCTTAATGCGCAATATTAAATTCCTAGAAGATTAAATCCTGAAAATTTTTTCATGTTCCAAGGTCTGCTACCTTTGTAGGTATAGTTTGAATCTATGAGCAAGCAAAGCAAAAGAAGGGAAGCCCTTTTATATCACGCTAAACCAAGGCCTGGAAAGATCCAGGTGGTCCCTACCAAAAAATACGCAAGTCAAAGAGATTTATCTTTGGCCTATTCACCGGGCGTCGCCGAGCCCTGTCTAGAGATTGAAAAGTCTCCGGATAACGTATACAAATACACGAATAAGGGAAATTTAGTTGCTGTAATTAGTAACGGAACTGCTGTTCTGGGATTAGGGAACATCGGTCCAGAGGCGTCCAAGCCCGTGATGGAAGGCAAGGGGCTTTTATTCAAAATATTTGCGGATATCGATGTATACGACATTGAATTAGATGCCACTGATGTTGATGCCTTTGTACAAACCGTTAAACACATGGCCCCAACTTTTGGAGGCATTAACTTAGAGGATATTAAAGCGCCTGAGGCTTTTGAAATAGAGCGACGACTCAAAGAGGAATTGGATATCCCCGTAATGCACGATGACCAGCACGGAACGGCGATTATTTCTGCGGCGGCACTTTTAAATGCTTTAGAATTAGCCGAGAAAAAAATAGAACAGGTTAAAATAGTCATTAGTGGTGCTGGCGCCGCAGCCGTTTCTTGCACTCGTTTGTACAAGGCTTTTGGTGCGCGGAGTGAAAATATAGTGATGTGCGATAGTCGCGGGGTCATCCGCAGTGATCGTGATGATTTAAGTAGTGAAAAATTAGAATTTGCGACCGATCGCAAAATCGACACCTTAGCCCAAGCCCTGGAGGGAGCAGATGTCTTCGTAGGACTTTCTATTGCCGATATTGTCACTCAGAAAATGGTCAAGTCTATGGCTACTTCGCCCATTGTTTTTGCTATGGCTAATCCTGATCCAGAGATAAATTATGAGTTGGCCATGCGGGCTCGAAAGGATATCATTATGGCAACGGGGCGAAGCGATCATCCTAATCAGGTAAACAATGTACTTGGTTTTCCTTTTATTTTTAGAGGCGCACTTGATGTACGGGCCACTAAAATTAATGAGGCGATGAAAATGGCTGCGGTAAAGGCTTTGGCAGATTTAGCCAAAGAACCAGTGCCAGAGCAGGTCAATGTAGCCTATGGAGAAACAAAATTACAATTTGGTCGAGAATACATTATTCCCAAACCATTTGATCCAAGACTGATCGCCGCGGTGCCACCGGCAGTGGCTAAGGCCGCTATGGAGAGTGGCGTGGCCTTGGCTCCGATTACGGACTGGGAGCGCTATGAGGATGAATTGCTCGAGCGTATGGGGAATGATCACAAAATGCTCAAACTTTTATTTGATCGCGCACGATCCAATCCTAAAAGAGTTGTTTTTGCAGAGGCAGATCATCTTGATGTAATAAAGGCGGCGCAAATAGTCTATGAAGAGGGCTTTGCTATTCCGATTTTGCTCGGGCGAAAAGAGATTATCTTAGCGCTCAAACAAGAGATTGATTTCGATGAAGATGTTCTGATCATTGATCCAAAATGTGATGATGAAGAAGAGCGTCGCAATGCTTATGCGGAAGAATTTTGGGCCCAACGAAAACGTAAAGGAGTTACTCGATTTGACGCCCGAAGATTGATGCGAGAGCGTAATTATTTTGGCGCGATGATGCTAAACCTCGGCGAGGCAGATGCCATGGTTTCTGGTTATGCGCGCTCATACCCCACGGCCTTAAGACCCATCCTTGAAACGGTCGGCAAATTTGAAGGCGTGAATAAAGTTGCTGCGACAAACTTGATGCTTACGCCTAAGGGCCCCATATTTATCTCGGATACCTCGGTAAATATTAATCCGACTGCTCAAGAGTTAGCGAATATTGCCCAGATGACCAATCATACCATGAAAATGTTTGGGGTAAATCCAGTAATTGCAATGATTTCTTATGCCAATTTTGGCTCCTCTGATGACCCGCATGCGTTAAAAGTGCGTCAAGCGGTTTCCATGCTGCACGAATCTAATCCTGACATGATCCTGGACGGAGAATTGCAAGTTGATTTTGCCCTGAACAGTGAGATGCTCAAGAATAAATTTCCTTTTTCCAAATTGGCCGGAAAAAAAGTCAACGCATTAATCTTTCCAAACCTGGATGCGGCGAATAGTAATTACAAAATGCTCAAGGAGCAAAAGGACGTAGATTCAATTGGGCCGATCATGCTTGGGATGCGACGGGCTGTTCACATTTTTCAGCTTGGTGCCAGTGTTGAAGAGATGGTAAATATGACAGCAATTGCTGTAGTGGATGCACAGCAAAAGGAAAAGCGTAGGCGATCAAAACGCAAGAGTTAATCGGGGGTAAATCCTCATTTTTTCGGGGTTTTAGGACTGATCAATGCCAATAATTTATGCTATATTTGGGCCTTTAACCCAGCGCGAATAATGATTGCTCAAGTACAGGGAAGACTCATTGAGAAAAATCCGACTGATGTAGTAGTTGATTGCCAAGGTGTGGGCTATTTTTTAAATATTTCGTTACACACCTATTCTCAAATTCCCGATCAAGAAAATATTCGGTTATACACCCAATTGTTGGTGCGTGAAGACGCGATGACCCTCTATGGTTTTTCCTCGAAAGAAGAGCGGGCAGTGTTTAATCTGCTCTTGTCTGTTTCTGGTGTTGGGGCAAGTACAGCCAGGACCATGCTATCTTCTCTAACGCCCATTCAAGTGCGCGATGCGATCGTCTCAGAAGATATTGCGGTCATCCAAGGAGTAAAAGGTATTGGCGCCAAAACAGCCCAGAGGGTAATTCTCGATTTAAAGGACAAAATTATAAAGCTTTACGGCGATGAAACTTCTGGGGTGGTTTCAAGCAATACCAACCGAAATGAAGCGTTATCTGCATTAGAAACTTTGGGATATGCGCGTAAAATTGCTGAGAAAGCGTGTGACGCAGTCCTTAAGAACGCGCCTTCGGCGTCGGTAGAAGAAATTATAAAATTGGCATTTAAACATTTGTAGCGTTTGGGGAGAGCAATACTTAGCAGATGGAAATCATATGTGCCCGGAGTTTTACTCTGTGCATTTTTGCTTTTATGGACCGACCTCCGGGCCCAGGAAGATACCCTTGTTACGGGATCTGTAATGGGGCGACTCGACTTGCCTAATCCAAACAGCATCGAGAATATGTATAGCTACGATCCAATTACTGATCGATACATATTAAGTCGCATGCTGGGTGATTTTGACATTTCATACCCAGTAATCCTCACGCCAGAGGAATACGAAGAGCGCGTCCGAAACGAACAAATTAAATCTTATTTCAAAGAAAAGATAGATGCAGCCGATGGTCGTAAAGAGGGTGCCGAGGAAGCACAGCGTAATCTCTTGCCGACCTTTTACGTAAACTCTAATTTCTTCGAGTCGGTTTTTGGAGGAAATACCATTGAAATTATTCCTCAAGGTTCTGTAGAGATGGACCTAGGTCTCTTGCATACCAAGCAAGACAACCCTCAGTTTTCTCCTCGTAACCGAAGTAATTTATCCTTTGATTTCGATCAGCGCATCAGCTTGAGTTTGCTCGGAAAAATTGGTGAGCGCCTTCAAATCACCGCAAATTATGACACTCAGTCGACCTTTGATTTTCAAAATTCCATCAAATTAGAGTACACCCCTACAGAGGATGATATTATTCGAAAAATTGAGGTAGGTAATGTGAGTATGCCCTTAAATAGCAGTTTGATTCAAGGGGCGCAAAGCCTTTTTGGAGTTAAAACGCAACTTCAATTTGGCCGTACGACCATTACCGGAGTTTTCTCCGAACAGCGCTCAGAAACTCGATCGGTGGTGGCCGAAGGAGGGGCAACTGTTACAGATTTTGAGCTATTTGCTTTGGACTATGATGAGAATCGGCACTTTTTCTTAGCCCATTACTTCAGAGACAGCTATGACCGTGTGTTAAAGAATTATCCATTCATCAATTCGAATGTGCAAATCACCCGGGCAGAGGTTTGGATTACTAACAGAAACAATACCACAAATGATGTGCGCAACATCATCGCGTTGCAAGATATTGGTGAGTCCAAAAGCGAAAATATCGGTCTCAATGCGATTCCTGGGGGCTTTATCAATGCGCCAGGCACTGCTTTTCCAGACAACAAAAACAATGATTTTAACCCTTTTGGCATTGAAAATCCAGGAATTCAAAGCATATTATCAACCGCAATTCGTGATGTAGCCACGGCGAGCTCGGGATTTGGCGGGGTCAGTGTAAATGACGGAATTGATTATGTCAGTCTTGAAAATGCTCGGAAGCTCCAGCCTAACGAGTATAACTTAAATCCACGGCTGGGTTATATTTCTTTGAATCAGCGTCTGAATAATGACGAGGTATTGGCTGTGGCATTCCAATACACGGTCAATGGAAAAGTTTATCAAGTCGGTGAATTTTCTACGGATGGAGTTCAAGCTACAGGACAAGCGGGACAAACGACCGGTGGTGATCCCGGAGGAGATCCAGGAGGAGATCCAGGCTCTGGAGATCCAGGAACAATTCAGGCTATCCCCCAAAATCTTGTGGTTAAACTCCTTAAGAGTAACATCACCAACGTTCAAGAACCTGTTTGGGATTTGATGATGAAGAATATTTATCCCATAGGGGCCTATCAACTCGAGCAAGAGGACTTCCGAATGAATATCTTGTATTTGGATCCAAGTCCGTTGAACTACATCAAACCTGTCGCCGGAACGAATTTTCCGGAGCCAGATCTATCCGATGTTAATGCCGTGGATTTGAACGACGCCACTTTACTTCGGGTGTTTAATTTAGACCGACTGAATTACAACAATGATCCGCAACAGGGTGGGGATGGTTTTTTTGACTTTTATCCAGGAATTACGGTCGATCGTCAAAATGGGGCCATCATTTTTACCAGTGTAGAACCTTTTGGAGATTATCTATTCGAAAAGCTTACCACAGAAGGGTCTCAGTACTATGATGTGCCTGAGACTTATAACGCCAATCAAGCCAAATACGTATTCCGGTCGCTTTATCGGACCACTAAAATTCAGGCTGAACAACAGGAAAGTCAGAAAAACAAATTCCAACTTAAGGGAACCTACAAGTCCACAGGAAGTGATGGGATTCCCATTGGCGCATTCAATATTCCTCAGGGGTCTGTTACGGTAACTGCTGGAGGGAGAACCTTGGTTGAGGGGGTGGATTACACGGTGAATTATCAGTTAGGACGGGTACAAATTTTGGATCCGTCGCTTCAGAATTCAAACACGCCCATCAACATTAGTGTCGAAAACAACTCCATGTTTGGTCAACAAACCAAAAGGTTTTCAGGAATCGATATTCAGCATAAATTCAGTGATGATTTTCAGGTAGGAGGAACCTTGTTAAACCTCAATGAGCGCCCATTAACACAAAAAGCAGCCTTTCAAAACGAGCCGATAAACAACACGATGTTTGGGGTGAATATGAATTATTCTACAGAAGTGCCCTTTTTGACGCGTATGGTTAATAAGCTGCCGAACATTGATACCGACGTTCCCTCTCAGGTTTCTGTTCGTGGGGAGTTTGCTTATCTTTTGCCAGGGGCGCCAAAGGTTTCTGATTTTGGTGGAAAGGCGACGGCTTATATTGATGATTTTGAAGCCGCACAGACGGCTATTGATATTTCTGCACCACTGACCTGGTTCTTGTCCAGTACGCCAATCGGACTTGGAGGAGATTTAGAGAACAATAATTTAGCCGCCAATTACAATCGGGCAAAGATGAACTGGTACACTATTGATCCTATATTTTACAGTGCCCAAAGACCGGCCGGTGTAGGTGAGCAAGATCTTTCATCGCCATTTACGCGACGATTGTTCCGCAACGAGATCTTCCCAGATCAAGATATTGTTCAAGGACAAACCCAGGCGCTGTTTAGTTTGGACCTTAACTACAATCCCACAGAGCGAGGACCATACAACTTTAACCCCGGGGCAACAGACAACGTGTTGCCAAATCCTGAAACTCGCTTTGCAGGGATCTCAAGACAATTATCCACCACAGATTTTGAGCGCTCCAACGTGGAGTACATTCAGTTCTGGCTCATGGACCCATTTATCTATGAGGAATACACCAATAATCAGGGGGGAAAACTCGTCTTTAATCTAGGAAATATCTCTGAGGATGTTCTTAAAGATGGACGAAAGCAATACGAAAATGGCCTCCCCGAAGATGGCTCAACTTTAAATACGATTCAAACCAATTGGGGGCGCGTGCCTAGCAACCAATCACTGGTTTATACCTTTAGCAGCACTGGCCCTGATCGGGAAAATCAGGATGTTGGTTTAGATGGATTAAGTGATGCAGATGAGGCCGCATTTTTCCCAAATTTTGCGGGACAAGAAGATCCTGCCCGAGACAATTACACTTATTTTTTGCAAGCGGAGGGATCCTTACTCGAACGATATGATTACTATAACGGAACCCAGGGCAATAGCCCAGAAACGCTAAGCAATACGAATCGTGGATCGACGGCGCAGCCTGATGTTGAGGACATCAACCGCGACAATACCATGAACACTGTGGACAGTTATTTTGAATATGCCATTGATATTCGTCCGGGCATGAACCTAGAATCGCCCTATGTCACCGACATCAAAGAAATCACAGTACCGACCCCTGCAAATCAGGATTTGCCGGTGCGTTGGATTCAATTTAGAATTCCATTGAGCGAGTATACGGATGCCGTAAATGGTATTGCCGATTTCCGTTCCATTCGTTTCATGCGGATGTACTTGACCGGCTTTGAGCAGGAAACTGTATTGCGTTTTGGTACCATGGAGCTCTATCGTGGAGATTATCGCCGTTACACCGAGTCTTTGGATCCAGATAATAGCCCGAATGAGTTAGACAATACAACTTTTGAAAATGAGGCGGTTGGGGTTATTCAGAACAGTAATTATGTGATTCCTCCAGGGGTCTACAGAGAGGAGCTTAACAACAACAACAATATTATTCGCCAAGATGAGCAATCTTTGGCCTTACGTGTTTGTGACTTACAGCCTGAAGATGCTCGCGCTGTTTACAAAAACTTCAATGTAGACATGCGTCAGTATAAAAACTTAGAAATGTTCATTCACGCTGAGTCGCTGCCTGCCCCGGCCACTTTATTGGCTGATGGAGAGCTTGCTGCGTTCATTCGTTTAGGGAACGACCTGAATACGAGTTTCTATGAAATTGAAATGCCATTGATTGTTTCTCCGTATCTGGAACAACCTACAGATGCCGATGCTTCGCTGGTTTGGCCAGAAGAAAACCGTTTAAACTTGCCTTTGGCCCTGCTTCAGGCAATAAAAACAAAAGTCTTAGCCGATGGTACAGCTGACCCTACTCAAGTGGCGTATTATGATCAAGCTGAGTTAGATCCAACGTTTATCGGGTCCTCAAATCCATTGCGTATTGGGATCAAAGGAAATCCGAGTTTTGGAAATGTTCGGGTCATCATGGTGGGCTTGCGCAACAAAAACAACACTAATGTCTGTGGTGAAGTTTGGTTCAACGAATTGCGCATGAGCGAATTAGAGAACAAAGGGGGGTGGGCCGCAGTGGCCAATATGGACGCTAACATTGCTGATTTTGCCGACATCAGTGCTACAGGACGCACCAGTACGATAGGCTTTGGTTCCATTGAGCAAGGCCCGAACCAGCGTAGTTTGGAAGATCTTCAGCAATATGATATTGTGACCAATATTAATCTCGGTCAGTTACTTCCCAAGAAATGGGGCATACAATTGCCCTTTAACTATGGGATTCAAGAAGAATTGATTACCCCTAAATACGACCCAGAATTTGATGATATTGTTCTTCAAGAGCGCCTGGACAATGCGCCTGATGCAGCGACACGTGATGCGATTGAGGAGCAATCGATTAATTACACCAAGCGTCAAAGCATTAATTTCATTGGAGTACGTAAAAATCGTTCTCAAGAAAATGAATCGACCCCAATGCCCTATGATGTTGAGAACTTCACCTTTTCTTACTCCTATAACGAAGAAGAACACCATGATTTTGAAGTAGAATCGGCAATGGATCAGAGTGTTCGATTGGGGGGTACTTATGACTACAGCTTCAACAACAAACCTATTGAGCCATTTAAAAAGAATGACAGTTTATTTATGGGGCGTTATTGGCAGTGGTTGAAGGATTTTAATTTTAATCCATTACCGAGTAATGTTACTGTAAGCAGTAATGTAATCAGGAATTTCAATCAGCAAAAATTCCGAGAACTCAATTTGTTGCCGGATCAAATTGGCCTTCCCACCTTATATCAGAGGAATTTCATGTTTGACTGGCAGTATACGATCAATTATAACTTAACGAATTCTTTGCGTTTTAATTTTAATGCAGCCAATAATCGAATTGTTAATAATTACATAGATCAAGGGCGGGTGGATAACACTATAGGTATTTGGGACGGTTTCTTTGAGATTGGTGACCCAAACCAGCATGTTCAATCCCTGCAGTTGAATTATGACTTGCCAACATCTAAGTTTCCATTTTTAAAGTGGTTGCGCGCGACCTATTCCTATCAAGGAGATTATCAATGGCAAGATGGGAGTGATTTGTTCAGTAATGTAGAAATTCCATCAGACGATGGCCCCTCAGTGTTTTATGACTTAGGAAACTCTGTCCAAAATGCGAGCACCCATCGGATAAACTCGAATCTTGATTTGACTGGCTTATATCGTTATATCGGTTTGAAAAAGCTGACAGGTTCTGCGAGTGAAGGCGACGAAGGTGATGAGGGCAGTAAGTCTTTGTTAGGTGGTGCTGGAGGCAAAGGCGGCAAAGAGGAAAATTTAAATAAACGCGAGCAAATAATGGCCATGCGCAACGGGGGCGGACGGGCATCAGCACCGGCGCGCAAGCTTTCACCAGGACAAAAAGTGATCAACTCTTTAATAGGCTTGGCGACTTCTGTGAAAAAGGCGCAGGTGAATTATTTAGAAAATAACGGAATTTTCTTACCCGGTTATTTACCGTCGGTTGGGTTCGGAGGATCGTTGCGCCCTACGGCAGGATTTGTTTTTGGGTCACAGGCTGAGGTTAGAGAATTGGCTGCACGAAATGGCTGGCTGACTATATTTCCTGAATTCAATCAGCAGTATACCGAGGTAGAAAGCCGTCAACTGGACATGCAAGTGAATACCGAATTGTTCGACGATTTAAAAATTGATTTTAACGCCTCTCGCTTGTATTCTGAAAATTTCGCAGAAAATTATATCGTCGAAGATGGGCTTTACCGCTCGCTAACCCCGAACACTTTTGGAAACTTTAATATTTCCACAGTACTTATCAATACCGCCTTTGGTGCAAGTGATGAATTCGGATCCCAGGCATTTGAAGCATTTAAGACCAATCGATTGACCATAGCCCAGCGCTTAGCTGAGCGTTTTTACGGCTCAACGACCTACCCTGTGGATGACGAAGGCTATCCAGAAGGCTTTGGTAAAAATAGTCAACAAGTGCTCCTTCCGGCTTTTGTCTCAGCATATCGAGGAAGTGATGCGGCCAAGGAACGCTCAGGAATTTTTAGAGATATCCCACTGCCAAACTGGGATCTTAAGTATACAGGCTTCATGAAGATGGATTGGTTTAAAAAGCGTTTTAAGCGTTTCTCAGTGCAGCATGGTTATCGAGCTGCGTATACTTTGAATCAATTCCAATCAAATTTGGATTTCAATCGTCAGAATCCTGCCGAAACAGACCAGTCCGGTAATTTCAAGCCGGAAATAGTTTTAAACAACGTGAATTTAACGGAACAATTCTCTCCATTGATTAAGGTTGATTTCGAGATGATGAATTCCATTAAAATACTCGCAGAAATTAGAAAAGATCGTGCCCTTTCGTTGAGTTTTGCCAATAATTTGATGACAGAAATTCAGGGCCAAGAATTAATACTCGGCCTGGGTTATCGCATTAAGGACTTGCGTATTGGAACCAATTTTGGCGGAAAAAAATCAGTAATGAAAAGCGACTTAAACTTTAAGTTGGATGTTTCGGTAAGGGATAACAAAACCATCATTCGTTATTTAGACGTGGATAATAATCAGACTACAGCGGGTCAAACTATTTATGGGTTGCAGTTTACCTCAGACTATGCATTGACAAAAAATTTGACGGCTTTGTTTTTCTACGATCATACGTTTTCAGAGTATGCCATCAGCACGGCTTTTCCGCAAACGACAATTCGCAGTGGATTCACCCTGCGCTATAATTTTGGTAACTGATAATAAATCAACTAACATTTTAACCATTTAAGTTATGAATATACCAGCCGAATTAAAGTACACCAAAGACCACGAATGGGTTTCTGTATCGGGTGATGTTGCTACTGTAGGGATTACAGATTTTGCCCAAGGAGAACTCGGGGATATTGTTTATGTGGAGGTAGAAACTTTGGATGAAACTCTTGAAATGGAGGCCGTTTTCGGTACTGTCGAGGCCGTAAAAACCGTTTCAGATTTATTCTTGCCTGTGTCTGGTGAAATTATTGAGTTCAATGACACGCTCGAGGGCGAACCCGAATTGGTTAATTCGGATCCCTACGGCCAAGGTTGGATGATTAAAATCAAAATGAGTAACCCATCGGAACTTGAAGAGTTGTTGACTGCTGAGGATTATGCCGCGCTTATTGGGGGATAGAATTCTGATTTGGCTCGCGGTTACTGCGCAAATTACAGCCACGCTTGCCCTATTATGGCCCGCTCCTAATTTGCCCGAGCTCGATGTGCCCATGTCTGATAAATGGGCTCATTTTCTGGTTTTTGCGGTGCTGTTTTTTTTGTGGGCTCAGGCGCTAAGTGTCAAAAACAATAGGCCTCTATCGAGTGTGAAGCTATTTTTTGCCCTGGTATTTTATGGCATTATTATTGAAGTCATACAAGACCTTTGGTATGTTTCGCGCACCGGTGATTTGATGGATGTAATGGCCGATACCGTGGGGATTTTATTGGGATTAATTTTATTTCATTTAAGGCGCAGAATTTATCATTAAAAAGG
>CALJFV010000098.1 GCA_938074515.1 uncultured Flavobacteriaceae bacterium | reverse complement strand
AATAACCGTAGTGTCCAGGCACGGCGTCATGGGCAGGTTCTTGTACTGCTCGATTTGGGTTTTCAGTGCATCAAAGCCTTCATTATTGCGGGCGCTTAGCAAAACAATTTTGGTGTGTAGGGCCTTTTCTAAAGCGGGAATGTCCAAAGAGATCGCCTTTCTGGTCATTCGATCAGCCCTATTAATGGCCAAAATAGTGGGGATTTTTAAATCCTTGATTTGGGTAAAAAGCAATAGATTTCGCTTGAGATTTTCCACCTCGCAGACCACTACAGCTACATCGGGATAATCCTTATCGTTTTTGTTGAGCAATAGCTCGATAACCTGGTTTTCATCGATGGAGGAGGCATTGAGGCTATAGGTCCCTGGCAAGTCGAGAATATGGGCCTTTTTGCCACGGGAGAGATTACAAACTCCTTCTTTCTTTTCTACGGTAATTCCTGGATAATTCCCTACTTTTTGATTGAGCCCCGTAAGCCGATTGAATACGGAGGTTTTTCCTGTATTCGGGTTACCCAATAAAGCGACTTGGATTTGTTGGGCCATAAATTAGCAGAGATCTATATGAATTTGGGCCGCAACCTCTTTACGAATGGCTAGATGGGACCCATTGATGTCCAAATATAAGGGATCATTAAAAGGCGCCACTTGAATCAAGGTAACTTCGTTTCCAGGCAAACACCCCATCTCTAGAAGCTTTAGTGGAATGCGATCGAGGTCCACATCACGGATGATGCCCTTTTGTCCCTTTTGCATGCCTGCGATTGTCGCCATTTCCTTATTTAGATTCATTTTAAACAATGCAAATGTAGGGAAATTATTGGGCTTAAAAAATGACTATTGTCCTTCTTTTTTTAGGATAGCGATGTCGTCAATTAGTGTCTCTATCGCACGAGGATCAGTGCCGTCGTAAAAACCTCGGATACGCCTTTGGGGATCGATCAGCACAAAGTTTTCGGTGTGGACCAAGTCATAAGGACTATAAGGCTGGTCTTTGGCCACGAGATACGACTTGCGGGCTAAATCATAGATTTGCTTTTTGTCACCGGTCACTAGATGCCATTTGCCGGGAATCACCCCTTTACTTAGGGCGTATTTTTTGAGCTGAGCCACAGTATCGATTTCTGGAGTAACTGTGTGCGAAAGAAGCAGCACCCTGGGGTCATCTTTTATCTTGTCCTGAATTTGTCCCATATGCTCGGTCATGACCGGGCAAATGGTGGCGCAGGTCGTAAAGAAAAAATCCGCCACATAAATACGGTCTTTGAAAGTGTCCTGAGTCACGGTGTCTCCCTCTTGATTGATTAAAGCAAAGTCAGCAATCTCGTGGTATTTTTTGACATGCTGTAGGGTCGTATCCACCAATTCAGGGGCAACATCACTAGGTTGATATATGCGCAATTTAGGTTTAGGGGCTAAGACTTGGTATATCGCACTAATGATAATTACAGAGAGAATAGCCAGGACCAAAGCAAGGGTCTTGTATTTTGCGAAAAATTGTAGCATTTTTTCAAAATAATCACAAAGGTAAGCCTCAATTAAGAGAGATACCAGACCGGGGCGTTAAAAGTTTGATAATACTGCGCACGGGGATTGGGATATATTTTTTTTACCCCCCCTAATGCGTTACTTTTGTTCCTTTAACAAAAAAACCTATGAGTCCATTTGCTGTAAAAGCACTTCAGCTGTTGCTCAGTCTCTCACTACTGATCGTCTTGCACGAACTGGGACATTTTATCCCCGCGAAATTATTCAAAACACGGGTCGAAAAATTTTATCTCTTTTTTGACGTCAAGTACTCTTTGTTCAAAAAGAAAATCGGTGAGACGGTCTACGGAATCGGCTGGCTTCCTTTGGGCGGTTACGTAAAAATCGCTGGGATGATCGACGAAAGCATGGACAAAGAGCAAATGGCAGGCCCGCCTCAGCCTTGGGAGTTTCGCAGCAAACCGGCCTGGCAGCGTCTAATCATCATGCTCGGCGGAGTCACGGTAAACGTGATTGTGGGTCTAGTGATTTATATCAGTATTTTATTTTTCTACGGTCGCGATGTGATCACTGCAGACGATATGCCCGAGGGATTTGCGGTACATGAATTGTTTCAAGAGTACGGTTTCCGTGATGGTGACCTGGTTTTGGAGCTGAACGATGAGCCATTTGACTACCAAAACGAACTTAACAAAGCTCTATTTTTGCAGGAGGTACGCAGTCTGACGGTACGTCACCGTGAAGGCAATATAGAGCGCATAGAACTCCCCAAAGATATCGGCACTCTGATGTTTCAAAGCGATGTCTTGAAACCCTTTGAGTATATGCGCACTAACGCAATCGATACGGTTCTTGCCGATTTTCCTGCAGGACTTGCGGGCCTTCAAAAGGGTGACCTTATTTTGAACATCAATAACACCCCCGTACAACACTGGCATGAATTCAATCAGGCCATCGACAAGACCCCGGGGGCCCAGAATACCGTGGTTTATCAGCGTGGCCTCGACCAAGATACTTTGGTGATCGCTACTGGTGAGACCGGACAGCTCGGCCTGAATAACTTTGGACGTCAGTGGATCGATCGTGGCACGCACCTTAGTTTTTCGTTGAGCGAGAGCTTGTCAAAGGGTACGGCCTATGGTATCGGGATTTTGAGTGATTATGTAAAGCAATTTAAATATGTCTTTACCAAAAAAGGCGCTACCCAGGTGGGCGGCTTTGGGGCCATTGGGAATATGTTCCCAGGCACTTGGGACTGGCTCAGCTTCTGGCAAACTACGGCCCTAATCTCGATTATTTTGGCCTTTATGAACATCCTGCCGATTCCCGCGCTCGATGGTGGACACGTCATGTTTTTACTCTATGAAATGGTCTCGGGCAGAAAGCCCAATGACAAGTTTATGGAGTACGCTCAGATGATTGGATTTTTTATCCTGATCGCGCTTGTACTCTTTGCCAATGGCAATGATTTAGTACGCTGGATTTTTGGGTAAAAAAATTAAATACAGATTTTTGTCTCAGATAAAAAATAATCTATATTTGCACCCGCCTTCAGTTAAAACAAAAAGGCGAAACATATTCCTCCTTAGCTCAGTTGGTTAGAGCATCTGACTGTTAATCAGAGGGTCCTTGGTTCGAGCCCAAGAGGAGGAGCAACAGAAAAGCACTTGTTAGTTATAGCAGGTGCTTTTTTTGTGCCTTGTTCTTACTGACCTTACCAATACTTGATAATCCAAGTGACGGATTAATAATTAGAGGAAAGGTAACAA
>CALJFV010000097.1 GCA_938074515.1 uncultured Flavobacteriaceae bacterium | reverse complement strand
ACCAAGCGACTGAATAATTTCAAGCCCTTCATCGTTGGTGGAATCTCAAAGTCAATCAATCTGGGAAGTAACGAGACAAACCCAGAAGACAATTATTTTGGGCAATTCAGAATGACCCGCAATACGAGTTACTACGAACTTGGTTTTGGGATCGATTTTTATCTGTATTATTTTAAGATTTCACCCTCAATTCGTGGTGTGTTTGCCACCTCGGATGAATTGGTGCGTGACAGAAACCCGCTGAGTCCTTGGACTTCAAACATTGCCTCAATGAAAACTAGAGGGGTATTTATCAACTTTACTTTTCAATAAAACTCAATATATTTTTGGCGTTATTGATTTAGGTGCCACTGATGAAGTAAAATGCCCGTGGCCATGGCTACGTTTAAACTCTCGGCGCCTCTTTCGGGCGCTCCGGAGATAGTCAAATGGTCCGTAATAAACTGCGCGCGCTGAGGTCTTATGCCTTGCCCTTCATTTCCCATGAGTAAGACACCCTGCTTTGGCCAATCAATATCTGTGAGCGATTTGCCGTCAAGTACTGCACCAAAAATTGGTTTTGTTTGCGTTGCCAGCCACTGATCTAATAATACATAGTGCACCTGAACACGAGCGATTGACCCCATACTGGATTGTACCACCTTCGGATTATAGGCCTCGACAGTATCTTCAGAGCAAACGACATGGGTAATGCCAAACCAATCACACAAACGCAATATAGTCCCCATATTGCCTGGATCTTGAACATCGTCCAAGGCCAATACCCAAGGCACTTGATTCAAATCGGTGTTTTTGGCCTGTTCAAAAATAGCCAGCCAACCACTAGGGTTTTTTTGTACACTTATTTTTTGCATTTGGCGCTCAGTAATGAGCACGGGAGACTTTACCTCATCGGCATAATCAGAGGGCTCAATACTTTTTGTGGTATAAAAATGGGTTAATTGCGCTCCAGAGTCAATAAGGTCTTTAATAAGCTTTTCCCCTTCAGCAATAAATAAATTGTGAAGGTCACGGTACTTTTTTCTGTGCAGCCCCGTTATTAATTTTATTTCGCTATTACTGATCAAATTTATTCTATTTTTGAGGTATTAACACCAATCTCTTGACGCGCTCTGTCACAAAAATATCACTTATTTTAGGATTTCTATTGCTTCAAGCATGCAGTCCCACAAGACGACTCACTAAAGAAGAACTTTGGCTGGTAGACAACCAAATTTTTGTGGATGAACAAGAGCGTAAAAATTTAGAATTATCCGGCTTACTGTTACAAAAACCCAACACCAAATTACCGGTTCTAGGCATACCACTCGGGGTATTGGTCCATAATTTGGCTACACCGGATCCCCAAGCGCGGTTTGAGCAATGGTTAGCAGCCAAACCCAAAAGAACTCAAAGGCTCGAGCGACTGATCTCAGGCAAACAACTTCGAGCGATAGATTCCGCTAAAGTCAATTTCAATCAATGGCTCAAAAATACAGGGAGCGCCCCTGTGATTATCGATACAAGTAAAGCCGCGCGCTCTTTAGCGCAGTTAAAAAAATATTACTACAATCAGGGGTATTTTAATGTAAAAGGGCGTTACAGTGTATTGACCCATAGTTCTAAAGACCGTCGTGGGGAATTGCGTTATGATTTAACCTTGAATAAACCCTACAGCATCGGCGATCTAACCTATAAAATAGAATCGCCTCAAGTGGACTCACTCTTTAGCGCCACCCAAAAGGCTTCTTTCATCCAATCAGGTAAAACCTATGACTTAGCCGATTTTGATAACGAACGCGCTCGA
The DNA here is from genome assembly GCA_938074515.1 of uncultured Flavobacteriaceae bacterium. GTDB lineage: Bacteria > Bacteroidota > Bacteroidia > Flavobacteriales > Flavobacteriaceae > BACL21. Next base: position 2,613 of record CALJFV010000097.1, on the reverse strand, counting down.
ATCACCCTACAAATGCGCAACTCGGGCTTCTATTTTTTTGATCAAGATTATGTCACTTTTGAGGCCGACACCAATGGCCTGGGTCATCGCGTCAACGTGCAATATATCATTCCAAACAGAAGAATTAACAAAGGGGACTCCGTAGCCACGACCGCACCTTTTAAACAATACAAAATCAATCGTGTTCGCATTATTACAGATCATAACCCACAAAATCAAATGCTCCCCTTTAGCGACACCACCTATTACAAAGGTTATGAACTCTACAGTCACGAAGCCTCAAAATACCGCTCTAAGGCTCTAACCAATGCCATAGCGATTCTCCCTGGCAGTCTCTACAGTGATATTGATCGAACGGTAACCAACACGCAAATCAACGAATTGCGCAACTTTAAATACCCCACAATCAATTACAAAGTCGATCCTGATGACACAACCAAAACTGGGCTCATAAGCAGTATTTATCTAACACCACAGAAGAAATATACCTTCGGAATTGACCTTGATGCATACACCTCAACCATCCAACAGTTTGGGGTTGGGTTCAGTACCTCATTTTTGATTCGCAATGTTTTTCGCGGGGCAGAAAATCTTGAGATCTCAGCGAGAGGAAGTGTCGGTTCGTCAAAAGATAATGCCATAAGCGACAGTCAGTTTTTCAACACTTCGGACGTGGGTGTGGACGCGCGTCTGAGTATTCCACGTCTTTTATTTCCGATAAATACCCAAAGGATTATCCCGAAGTATATGGCCCCCACAACCGCCATTAGCACCGGACTCAACTCCCAACAAAATATTGGACTTGACCGTCAAAATTTTAACAGCATTTTTAGTTATCAATGGCGTCCGACCAACACCCGCAGCAACACTTTTGATTTGCTGAACCTCCAATACGTGCGCAATTTAAATGCGGCGAATTATTTCAATGTCTATCGTGCCTCTTATCAGCGTCTGAATGAAATTGCACAGGAGGTAAATTACCCCTTTTCAGCAGGGGAAGCGCAGCTGAATATTCCTGATGAGACGAATTTATTTTTGAGTAGTGTTCAAGACACCCAGGCGCCCTGGAGCTTTAATCCCGAGCTCACACGTGAGATGAATGCCATTGCACAGCGAAAGAATCGACTCACTGAAAACAACCTGATCCTCGCGACAAATTTCACTTGGCAAATGGATAATCGAGAAACCGTTAACGACAACAGTTTCACCAGATTCCAATGGAAGACTGAATTAGCAGGCAGCCTCCTATCAGGCTTGAGTCAGCTTAGCGGATCAACGGACGACCTGGGACGAAGAGAATTTTTTGGGGTTGCTTTTTCACAATACGCTAAACTAGAATTAGACTACATCAGACACTGGGATTTGGGCAGTCAAAATGTCTTGGCCTTTCGAGGATTTGGGGGGTGGGCCCTCCCTTTTGGCAATAGCTCTTCTATTCCCTTCACTCGAAGTTATTTTGCGGGAGGTGCTAACGATATCAGGGGTTGGCGCGCCTATGATTTAGGACCAGGTTCTAGTGGCAGCAATCTTGATTTCAATGAAGCTAATTTTAAACTGAGCTTCAACCTGGAGTATCGCTTTCCAATTTTTGGTGGATTTAAAGGAGCATTCTTCACAGATGTGGGCAATATTTGGAATTTCAAAGACGATGTTTTGGACCCAGCCTTCCAATTCAACGGTCTTGAAGACTTAAAAGAACTTGCCGTGGCCAGTGGACTCGGGCTTCGCTATGACTTTGGATTTTTTGTGATTCGATTCGATACTGGATTTAAAACACACAATCCCGCACGTCCGGCAAAAGACCGTTGGTTTAAGGAATATAATTTTGCCAATGCTGTGTATAACATAGGGATAAACTACCCATTCTAAACCGGTATTTTTTTCTATTTTTGACCCCTAATCAAAGCTACAAAATATGAGCCATTCCATAAAGCCAGGAGTGGCCTCTGGTCAGGAGGTCCAAGAAATTTTCCAACACGCCAAGTCTAAACAATACGCCATGCCCGCGGTTAATGTGGTTGGCTCAAACACTATAAACACTGTATTGGAAACTGCCCGCGAGGTCAACGCACCCGTGATTATTCAATTTTCCAATGGTGGCGCGCAATTTAATGCGGGTAAAGGCTTGTCTAATGACGGGCAACGCGCTGCGATTGCGGGGAGTATTGCTGGTGCCCATCACATCCACGCACTGGCCCAGGCATATCAGACACCGGTTATATTACACACGGATCACTGTGCTAAAAACCTTTTGCCTTGGATTGATGGTTTAATAACTGCAAGTGAAGCGCATTATGCCCGTACCGGACGCACTTTGTTCAGCAGTCACATGATTGATCTTTCTGAAGAGCCTTTGGAAGAAAATATCGAGATCTGTAAAAGATACCTCGAGAGAATGAGTAAAATTGGTATGACTCTGGAAATTGAACTTGGAATTACTGGGGGTGAAGAAGATGGTGTGGATAATTCTGATGTCGATAGCTCTAAACTTTATACACAACCAGAAGAAGTCGCTTATGCTTATGAGCAACTCATGCAAGTAAGTGATCAATTTACGGTTGCGGCCGCATTTGGAAATGTGCATGGTGTTTACAAACCCGGAAATGTAAAACT
>CALJFV010000096.1 GCA_938074515.1 uncultured Flavobacteriaceae bacterium | reverse complement strand
CACAAAATAGTATTATTTCGTAGGAATAAATTGATTCCTAAATTCGTAAACATCTGAATTAATGAATATTACAGTTAGCAAAAATGTAGGAATTATTAAATAATATTTATTTACCTCATTTTTCACTCTATGGCTATCTTTGCCCCAAATTCCTAATATGTCCTTAGACAAAGAAATCAAGAGGCGAAAAACATTTGGCATTATTTCCCATCCTGATGCGGGTAAAACAACCTTGACTGAGAAGTTGCTCCTTTTTGGAGGTGCCATCCAAGAGGCGGGTGCTGTCAAGAGCAATAAAATTAAAAAGAGTGCTACCTCAGATTTTATGGAAATTGAGCGTCAACGAGGGATCTCCGTGGCGACATCAGTATTGGCTTTTGAATATAAAGGCCTTAAAATAAATATCTTAGATACACCAGGACATAAGGATTTTGCTGAAGACACTTTTCGCACACTTACCGCTGTCGATAGTGTAATTGTTGTCATCGATGTGGCCAAAGGCGTTGAGGAACAAACGGAGAAACTCGTTGAAGTTTGCCGTATGCGCCGAATTCCAATTATTGTTTTCATTAACAAACTCGATCGCGAAGGGAAAGATGCTTTTGATTTACTCGATGAAATTGAGCAAAAGCTGCAACTCTCTGTTACCCCGCTCTCCTTCCCAATTGGTATGGGCTATGATTTCAAGGGAATCTATAATATTTGGGAGAAAAATGTCAATCTTTTTGGTGGTGATTCCCGAAAAAACATTGAGGAGACCATTCAAATAGAAAATATCGAGGATGTCCAGTTGGACCAAATTGTAGGGGCTAGAGCAGCTTCAGCACTTCGAGAAAATCTGGAATTAGTCCATGAAGTATACCCAGATTTTGACCAGCACGCCTACCTTGATAGTACCCTCCACCCGGTCTTTTTCGGGTCAGCCTTAAATAATTTTGGCGTACGAGAATTACTCGACGCTTTTATTGCCATCGCCCCTGAACCAAAACCAAAGGAGAGCAGCACGCGTGTCGTTCGCCCTATTGAAGATAAGTTTTCAGGTTTCGTATTTAAGATTCATGCCAATATGGATCCCAAACACCGAGATCGCTTGGCTTTTGTTAAAATAGTCTCAGGGACGTTTGAGCGCAACACACCATATTGGCACGTACGTTCTGGAAAAAAGATGAAGTTTTCAAGTCCTAATGCCTTTTTTGCTGAGAAAAAAGAAATTGTGGACATCAGTTACCCTGGAGACATCGTGGGACTTCACGATACCGGTAATTTTAAAATCGGGGACACCTTGACCGAAGGGGAAGATATGGAATACAAGGGTATTCCGAGCTTTTCACCAGAGCACTTCAAATACATCAACAATGCTGATCCCATGAAAAGTAAACAACTCGAAAAAGGGATTGATCAGCTCATGGACGAAGGTGTTGCCCAGCTTTTTACCCTAGATTTGAATGGACGAAAAGTTATTGGCACAGTAGGAGCACTACAGTTTGAAGTCATACAATATCGTCTCGAACACGAGTACGGAGCAAAGTGCAGTTACGAACCACTTAATGTTTTTAAAGCTTGCTGGATTGAACCAAGTGATCCTAAAAACACGGAATATGCCGATTTTAAACGTGTCAAATCAAAATTCCTCGCCCGAGATAAATCAGGGCAACAAGTATTTTTTGCGGACTCTGCATTCACGCTTCAGATGACCCAACAAAACTACCCTAGCATTAAATTCCACTTTGTTAGTGAATTTAATTAAGCCTCACCCGTAGGGCCAAAATTAATGGGCATGGTGGATTGCTGATAATCCTTAATTTCACCATGAATAGACTCAAAGCGCTGCACATTATCGGCAATTGCTTTGAGCAAACGCTTTGCGTGTTGCGGCGTGAGCACGATTCGAGACTTCACTTTACTTTTGGGCACCCCTGGCATTACCGAGATAAAGTCAAGTACAAATTCAGATTGTGAATGATTGATAATCGCAAGGTTACTGTAAATTCCTTGAGCTATATTTTCATCCAACTCTATATTAATTTGATTGGGCTTTGGTGTTTTTTTGTCAGACATAGTTCCGCTGTTGTTATGATTACAAAAAACTTGCGCTCCTGAAATCAGGAGCGCAAATAATTAAACCTTAATTGTAGTTTACCTCCTCTTGGGGTTCACGAGTCATGGCTTCAAGTTCCTCCTTTGACCCTACGATAATGGTATCATAGTCTCGCATTCCAGTTCCTGCCGGAATCTTATGACCGACAATTACATTTTCCTTGAGACCTTCTAGCCCATCGACTTTACCGCTTACGGCAGCCTCATTAAGCACTTTAGTTGTCTCTTGGAACGACGCTGCTGAGATAAACGATTTAGTCTGCAGAGATGCTCTTGTAATACCTTGTAAAATTGGTGTTGCCGTCGCTGCTATAGCATCGCGTGCAACAACGATCGCCTTATCTTCACGCTTGAGCAATGAATTCTCATCACGCAATTCACGAGAAGAAATGATTTGACCTTCTTTTAAAGTACTTGAATCACCAGCATTATCAACAACTTTCATCCCGAAAATCTTATCATTTTCTTCGATAAAGTCATCTTTATGTACCAATTGATCCTCTAAGAATAATGTATCACCCGGATCAACGATCTGAACTTTACGCATCATTTGACGCACAACCACTTCAAAGTGTTTATCATTGATTTTCACTCCTTGTAGTCGATAAACTTCTTGAACTTCATTCACCAAATACTGTTGTACAGCAGAGGGGCCTTTGATACTTAATATGTCATCAGGAGTAATCGAACCATCCGAAAGTGGCATTCCGGCACGCACATAATCATTCTCCTGGACCAAAATCTGATTTGACAATTTAACCAAATATCTTTTGACTTCTCCTAGTTTGGATTCTACGATAATCTCACGATTACCACGTTTAATTTTACCAAAAGAAACGACGCCATCGATTTCACTGACTACCGCAGGATTTGATGGATTACGCGCTTCAAATAGTTCGGTAACACGCGGAAGACCTCCTGTAATATCACCAGCCTTAGCCGATTTACGAGGAATCTTAACAAGAATTTTTCCGACCTTAATTTTCTCTTGGTCATCTACCATCAAATGCGCGCCAACCGGAAGGTTGTATGAACGAATGATATTGTTTTTACCATCGACAATAAGCAGTGTTGGAATCTTCTTTTTATCCCGTGATTCGGAAATTACCTTTTCTTGGAATCCAGTTTGTTCATCAATTTCCACTTGGAAAGTAATTCCTTGTTCGATATTCTCAAACTTGATTTTACCCGCAAATTCAGAAATAATAACTCCGTTATATGGATCCCACTGACATACAACATCGCCTTTTTTAACCTTTTGGCCATTTTTAACCAACAAGGTTGAACCGTAAGGGATGTTGTTGGTACTTAAAGTAATCCCTGATTTCTCATCGATTAATTTTGCTTCAGTCGTACGAGAAATTACAATATCCACTGAATTCCCTTCGCTATCTTCTCCTTTAACTGTTTTAAGATCTTCGATCTCAATACGACCATCAAATTTGATTACCAATTTATTGTCCTCAGAGATGTTACCAGCAATACCTCCTACGTGGAAGGTTCTCAGGGTCAACTGAGTTCCAGGCTCACCGATTGACTGTGCTGCAACAACACCAACTGCCTCTCCGCGTTGAACCATTTTATTGGTGGCAAGATTTCGACCATAACATTGGGCACAAATACCTTTTTTAGCTTCACAGGTCAAAGCAGAACGCACTTCAACACTTTCGATCGGCGATGCGTCAATTTTAGCTGCAATCGCATCACTGATATGACCGCCAGCCGCAACGAGTAATTCAGAAGTTAACGGGTTGTATACGTCATTCAAAGAGGTACGCCCTTTGATACGTTCAGCAAGCGACTCAACAATTTCCTCATTTTTCTTCAGAGGGGTAACTTCGATACCACGAAGGGTCCCACAATCTACAGAATTAACGATCACATCTTGAGAGACATCCACCAAACGACGCGTTAGATAACCCGCATCAGCAGTCTTAAGAGCAGTATCCGCAAGTCCCTTACGTGCACCGTGTGTTGAAATAAAATACTCAAGAATTGAGAGTCCTTCTTTAAAGTTCGATAGAATTGGGTTCTCAATAATTTCACCACCACCTGAGTTAGATTTCTTTGGCTTCGCCATCAATCCACGCATACCGGTCAACTGGCGAATTTGTTCTTTCGAACCACGCGCTCCAGAATCCAACATCATATAAACTGAGTTAAATCCTTGTTGGTCCTCACGAATACGCTTCATTGACAATTCGGTCAATTCCGCGTTGGTCGCAGTCCAAATATCAATAACCTGATTGTAGCGCTCATTATTGGTAATAAGCCCCATGTTATAGTTCATGATAATGTTATCGACTTGTGAATTGGCCGCATCAATCATGCCCTGTTTTTCTTCAGGAATAATAATATCTCCCAAACTAAAGGACAAGCCGCCTTCGAATGCAAATTTATAACCGAGGTTTTTGATTTGATCTAAAAAGGCTGCTGTCTTTGGCACAGAAGTTACCGATAGAATACCCCCAATAATATCACGCAAAGATTTTTTGGTCAATACTTCATTGATATAGCCGGCTTCCTCAGGTACTGCTTCATTAAAAATAACACGACCTGTTGTTGTGGTTATAATTTGATTGACAAGCACACCGTCTTGATTAAAGTCTTTAGTCCGTACTTTAATTTCAGCATTCAAATCAACTTTCCCTTCATTGTAGGCAATAAAGACTTCCTCAGGAGAGTAGAAGGTTAATCCTTCTCCTTTAACCTTATGGTCTTCGGTTGACTTGCGTAACTTGGTCATATAGTAAAGACCCAGAACCATATCTTGTGAAGGTACGGCTACTGGAGAACCATTTGCTGGGTTAAGAATATTGTGCGACGCCAACATTAAAAGCTGTGCTTCTAGAATTGCTTCAGGGCCCAAAGGCAAATGCACTGCCATTTGATCCCCATCGAAATCAGCGTTAAACGCAGTACACACGAGTGGGTGCAACTGAATAGCTTTTCCCTCAATCAGCTTAGGCTGAAATGCTTGGATTCCAAGTCTGTGCAATGTGGGGGCCCGGTTCAATAATACAGGATGTCCTTTTAATACATTCTCTAAAATATCCCAAACTACTGGTTCTTGTTTATCGATGATTTTCTTCGCAGACTTAACCGTTTTTACGATTCCACGCTCAATGAGCTTACGAATCACAAAGGGCTTGTAGAGCTCGGCTGCCATATTTTTTGGCAGACCGCATTCGAATAATTTTAATTCAGGTCCTACCACAATAACCGAACGGGCTGAATAATCAACACGTTTACCAAGTAGGTTTTGACGGAATCGACCTTGCTTTCCTTTCAATGAGTCTGAAAGCGATTTTAGCGGGCGATTACTATCCGTCTTTACCGCTGATGCCTTACGCGTATTGTCAAACAGTGAATCAACTGATTCCTGTAACATACGCTTTTCATTACGCAAAATCACTTCAGGCGCTTTGATTTCCATCAAGCGCTTGAGACGATTATTTCGAATGATAACACGACGATATAAATCGTTCAAATCAGAAGTGGCAAAACGTCCACCATCCAAAGGCACAAGGGGGCGCAATTCTGGTGGAATCACGGGAACAACCTTCATAATCATCCATTCCGGACGATTTTCACGGTTTAATGAAGCCTCACGGAATGACTCAACAACTTGAAGGCGCTTTAGTGCTTCGGTCTTACGTTGTTTTGAGGTTTCGTGATTTGCCTTATGTCTCAATTCAAAAGACAGGGTGTCCAGATCAATACGATTAAGTAATTCTTCCAAACATTCAGCACCCATTTTGGCGATAAATTTATTTGGATCACTGTCGTCCAGGTATAAATTTTCTTGAGGCAATGAGTCTAGAATATTCAAATACTCTTCCTCGGTTAAGAAATCCATTTTTTGAACCGGCTCACCTTCCTCATTCGTCGCAATACCAGGTTGTATGACAACATAGCGTTCGTAATAAATGATCATGTCCAATTTCTTGGATGGAAGGCCAAGCAGATATCCGATTTTATTTGGCAAGGATCTAAAATACCAAATGTGCGCTACTGGAACCACAAGGTTAATGTGTCCAACGCGGTCACGACGTACCTTTTTCTCAGTTACTTCAACACCACATCGATCACATACAATACCCTTGTAGCGAATTCTCTTGTACTTTCCACAAGCACACTCATAATCCTTAACAGGACCAAAGATACGCTCACAAAACAGTCCATCACGCTCGGGTTTGTGTGTACGGTAGTTGATTGTCTCAGGCTTTAACACTTCTCCACGAGACTCTGCCAAAATAGATTCTGGCGATGCCAAACCGATAGAAATCTTGTTAAATCTCTGTACTGTGTTTTCTTTATTTCTTGACATATTGCTTAAAATAATCTTTAATTTGTTAGTTGTGTGTCTTCGACACAAATTTCGTCACGCTTTTAGGCAAAAGCCCAGCAAACTACTCTTCTAATCTGATATCCAGACCCAATCCTTTGAGTTCGTGCATCAAGACGTTAAAGGATTCAGGCAGCCCTGGTTCAGGCATGGTTTCTCCTTTTACAATAGCTTCATAAGTTTTAGCGCGACCGATCACATCATCCGATTTAACTGTCAAAATTTCTCTCAAGGTACTTGAGGCGCCATAAGCCTGAAGTGCCCATACCTCCATCTCTCCAAATCGCTGACCACCAAACTGAGCTTTACCTCCGAGAGGCTGCTGGGTGATCAATGAATAAGGACCAATAGAGCGTGAGTGCATTTTGTCATCGACCATGTGACCGAGTTTCAACATGTAAATCACCCCAACTGTGGCCGGTTGATCAAAACGCTTTCCAGTTCCACCATCATAGAGATATGTGTGGCCAAAACGCGGGATTCCAGCTTTATCAGTCAATTCATTAATTTGATCGATGGTCGCACCGTCAAAAATTGGCGTCGAATATTTCTCGCCCAATTTCATTCCGGCCCAACCAAGAACAGTTTCATAAATCTGTCCGATATTCATACGAGAAGGTACCCCAAGTGGATTCAATACAATGTCCACCGGCGTTCCGTCTTCTAGGAAAGGCATGTCTTCTTCACGAACAATACGTGCAACGATACCTTTATTTCCGTGACGACCTGCCATTTTATCTCCTACCTTCAACTTACGTTTTTTGGCAATATAGACTTTGGCCAATTTCAAGATACCTGCGGGAAGCTCATCTCCAACAGAGATGGTAAATTTCTCACGTCTAAGGTTCCCTTGAAGATCGTTTTCTTTGATCTTATAATTGTGCATCAAATCACGAACCAAAGCATTGGCATGATCGTCAGTGGTCCAGGTTCCACCAACAAGGTGGGTATAGTCGTCCACCGCACCTAACATTTTAAGGGTAAATTTCTTTCCTTTTGGGAAAACAACTTCACCTAAATCATTAGTCACTCCTTGGGCAGTTTTACCACCAACGATAGCAAACAACTTTTCAACCAAGACATCTTTTAATTCTTGGAATTTCACCTCATAGGCTGCTTCCAATTCTGCGATATCCTCCTTATCCTGAGCACGCTTACGCTTGTCTTTGACCGCTCTGGCGAATAATTTTTTATCGATAACAACACCACTTAACGATGGAGAGGCCTTTAAAGAAGCGTCTTTAACATCGCCTGCTTTATCCCCGAAGATCGCACGTAAAAGTTTTTCTTCAGGTGTTGGGTCACTTTCACCTTTTGGTGTAATCTTACCTATTAAGATATCACCAGGTTTTACCTCAGCTCCGATTCGGATCATCCCGTGCTCGTCCAAGTCTTTTGTCGCCTCTTCAGAAACGTTTGGAATATCATTGGTCAATTCTTCATTACCCAACTTAGTATCTCGAACATCCAAAGAGTATTCATCAATGTGAATCGAGGTGAAAATATCATCCCGAACTACTTTTTCAGAAATCACGATTGCATCCTCGAAATTATACCCTTTCCAAGGCATAAAGGCAACCTTCATGTTGCGTCCAAGGGCCAATTCTCCCTTTTCGGTAGCATATCCTTGACACAGTACTTGACCTTTTTTAACGCGATCGCCTTTTTTCACAATCGGCTTTAGGTTTATCGAAGTACTTTGGTTTGTCTTTCTGAATTTAATCAGATTATAGGTCTTTTCATCACTGTCAAAGCTCACCATACGATCTTCCTCGCTACGGTCATACTTAATCGTAATTTTCTGTGCATCGACATATTCAATAACACCATCGCCCTCTGCATTGATCAACACACGAGAATCTGACGCTACCTGACGCTCTAATCCAGTTCCAACTACAGGGGATTCGGCACGCAAAAGCGGCACGGCTTGACGCATCATGTTTGACCCCATCAAAGCACGGTTCGCATCATCGTGTTCCAAAAATGGAATTAAAGATGCAGAAATTGAAGAAATCTGATTTGGCGCGACATCTGTGTAATGCACTTGTCTTGGTTCTACAACAGGGAAATCACCTTCCATACGTGCAATAACACGGTCCCCTTCAATCGTTCCGTCCTTTTTGGTCGGAATATTTGCTTGAGTGATCAATTTTTCTTCCTCTTCTTCGGCAGATAGATAAATCGGCTCAGAGGTTAGATCGACTTTTCCATTTTCAACCTTACGATAAGGAGTTTCAATAAACCCGAGGTTATTCACTTTGGCAAAAACGGAAAGTGACGAGATCAAACCAATATTTGGTCCTTCAGGGGTTTCAATCGGACAAAGACGTCCATAATGCGTATAGTGAACGTCACGAACTTCGAATCCAGCACGCTCACGGGAAAGTCCCCCTGGTCCTAATGCAGAAAGTCTACGCTTGTGCGTGATCTCCGCTAACGGGTTAGTTTGATCCATAAATTGAGACAACTGGTTGGTCCCAAAGAATGAATTAATCACAGACGACAGTGTTTTGGCATTGATCAAGTCAATCGGCGTAAACACCTCGTTATCGCGAACATTCATACGTTCACGAATCGTACGTGCCATACGGGCTAACCCAACACCAAATTGAGAAGACAATTGCTCTCCAACGGTTCGAACACGACGATTACTCAAGTGATCAATATCATCAATCTCAGCTTTTGAGTTGATCAATTGAATTAAAAATTTCACGATGGTTATGATATCTTCTTTGGTCAAAACTTGCTTGTCCATCTCGATATCTAGACCCAATTTCTTGTTCATGCGGTAACGCCCTACCTCACCCAAGTTGTAGCGCTGATCACTAAAGAATAGCTTATGGATGATTCCGCGCGCAGTTTCTTCATCTGGCGGCTCTGCGTTACGTAATTGACGATAGATATGCTCCACAGCTTCTTTCTCAGAATTGGTAGGATCCTTTTGAAGAGTGTTGTGAATAATCGCATAATCTGCCTGCTGGTTGTCCTCTTTGTGCAACAAAATAGTTTTGCTCCCCGAGTCCAAAATTTCATCTAAGTGTTCCTTTTCTAAAACTGTATCGCGATCAAGAATAATCTCGTTACGTTCAATAGAAACCACCTCACCTGTATCTTCATCTACGAAATCTTCATGCCATGTTTTCAAAACACGAGCTGCTAGTTTTCGTCCGAGACATTTTTTCAATCCTGTTTTCGAAGCCTTTACCTCCTCAGCAAGATCAAATATTTCTAAGATGTCTTTATCACGCTCAAAACCGATCGCGCGGAACAGAGTCGTTACGGGTAATTTTTTCTTTCTGTCGATGTAGGCATACATCACAGAGTTGATATCTGTGGCAAATTCAATCCAAGAACCTTTGAATGGAATAACACGGGCAGAGTACAACTTAGTTCCATTTGCGTGGAACGACTGTCCAAAGAATACCCCCGGAGAACGGTGTAACTGAGAGACCACGACGCGCTCTGCACCATTGATCACAAAAGTTCCGCTGGGGGTCATATAAGGGATCGTCCCCAAATAAACATCCTGAACTATAGTTTCAAAATCTTCGTGCTCCTCATCAGTACAATACAATTTAAGACGTGCCTTAAGCGGTACACTATAGGTCAATCCGCGTTCGATACATTCTTGAATGCTGTATCTTGGAGGATCAACAAAATAGTCCAAAAACTCTAGGACAAATTGATTGCGGGTATCGGTTATTGGGAAGTTTTCCAAGAAAGTCTTGTAAAGACCTTCATTGCCTCTTTCTTCTGATTTGGTTTCCAACTGGAAAAAATCCTGAAAGGATTTAATTTGGATGTCCAAAAAGTCCGGGTAATCCGGTCTGTTCGCTACAGAGGAAAAATTCAATCGTTCAGTTTGCGTTGCTGACATGTATAGATAGAATTTTAATTAAAAATTAGGATTGCGTGCATACAAAAAATTTCAAAACCTATATATACGCAAAATGGTTTAGGCCTATACTCACTCGAGTAAAGGCCTAAACCTTAAGGTTTAAAGCTGTTGGGCTTATTTAAGCTCAACCTCAGCTCCAGCCTCTTCTAATTGGGCTTTAAGTGCTTCTGCTTCGTCTTTAGAGACACCTTCTTTGATTGGAGATGGTGCGTTATCAACTAAATCTTTTGCATCTTTCAATCCAGCGCCAGTTAATTCTTTTACCAATTTAACTACAGCTAGCTTAGAAGCTCCAGCGGCTTTAAGGATAACGTCAAATTCTGACTTTTCCTCAGCAGCATCGCCACCACCAGCAACTGGACCTGCAACTGCAACTGCAGCAGCAGCAGCTGGCTCAATACCGTATTCATCCTTTAGGATTGTAGCTAACTCATTAACTTCTTTTACAGTCAGGTTAACCAATTGTTCTGCGAAATCTTTTAAATCTGCCATTTTCTATCGTTTTTAATGTAATTTTTAATTTATATAATTTAGTTAGTGCAATATTTTAGCGAATTACCGCTCTGAAAGTGTCTTAACCACCCCAGCAATTGTATTTCCGCCGCTTTTAAGCGCTGAAATAACATTTTTGGCAGGAGATTGAAGTAAACCAATAATCTCACCAATAAGCTGATCTTTAGACTTAATATCAACCAAGGCATCAAGTTGTCCATCACCAATATAAATGGCTTCTTCAACGAAGGCACCTTTTAAGATGGGACGATCTGATTTCTTGCGAAAATCCTTGATCACTTTTGCAGGAGCATTATTTACCTCTGCAATCATTATTGATGTATTGCCCTTGAGCACTGATGGTAAATCTCCAAAATCTTTATCCGAAGACTCCATCGCTTTTGCCAAAAGGGTATTCTTAACTACATTCAATTTCACACCGGCCTTGTAACAAGCGCGACGTAAGTTTGACGTTGCCGTGGCATCAAGACCCGATATATCCGCCAAATAAATGGTAGCATTATCGGCGAGCTGGGCAGTCAACTGTTCAATTACTAATGATTTTTCTTCTCTAGTCATTTCTTACGGTTTTACTACTCAGCAAATCTCTTAGCATCGACGGATACACCAGGACTCATGGTACTTGACATGAAAATACTCTTGATGTAAACACCTTTGGCTGCCTGAGGCTTTAGCTTCACAAGGGTTGTAATTAATTCTTTTGCGTTTCCAGCAATTTGATCGGCATCAAAAGATGCTTTTCCAATTGCAGCGTGAACGATTCCTGTTTTATCAACTTTGAAATCGATTTTACCTGACTTCACATCAGAAACTGCCTTAGCGACATCCATGGTTACCGTACCAGTCTTAGGGTTAGGCATTAAACCACGGGGACCTAAAATACGTCCGAGTGGGCCTAATTTCCCCATAACACTTGGCATAGTCACGATGACATCGACATCAGTCCATCCTCCTTTAATTTTATCGAGGTATTCGTCTAATCCGACGAAGTCTGCTCCTGCTTCCTTTGCTTCAGCTTCCTTATCCGGAGTTACTAAAGCCAGAACCTTGACGTCTTTACCCGTTCCGTGAGGAAGTGTAACCACACCGCGCACCATTTGGTTTGCTTTACGTGGGTCGACGTTTAGGCGGACAGCAAGGTCTACAGACGCATCAAAATTAGCGTTTGTAATTTCCTTTACTAAAGCAGAAGCCTCAGAAAGAGAGTAAGCCTTATTAGGCTCAATCTTTGCCGTAGCTTCTTTTTGCTTTTTTGTTAATCTTGCCATTGTATAGATTATTTTTCTTAATTAAAAAGGTGCAGTACCTCTCACTTTAACTCCCATCGAACGCGCTGTACCGGCTACCATTTTCATAGCAGACTCGATAGTAAAAGCATTCAAAT
>CALJFV010000095.1 GCA_938074515.1 uncultured Flavobacteriaceae bacterium | reverse complement strand
TTTTAAAACTTCCTTTAAATATAAAAGGTATGGATAACTCTTCACTGATCGCGACAATGGACTCAGCAATACGCATAGCCATATCATAACCTTCAATAGCACAAGGGCCAGCTAAAAGGAAAAAATTGTCACTCTGGGTATATTTTAATTTTGGAATCTTGGTTAAGTCCATGGTAAAATTTTTACGGCACAAAGATACATTAAATATGACTCCACTTGAAGCAGAATTATCTGACCCCTGCCTAAAATAAAATAGCTTCTCAATACTTTATTGGCTAAATAACAGTACTTTTGCGCCGCTTTTAACCCAGGATATGAACATAAAAAATATCGCCATCATTGCACACGTTGACCATGGTAAGACTACTTTGGTTGACAAAATTTTACACCATTGCAGTCTATTTCAAGCCCATGAAAAAACTGGGGAATTGATTTTGGACAATAACGATTTGGAGCGTGAACGCGGAATCACCATCACTTCTAAAAACGTGTCGGTTGTTTATAAGGACACAAAAATCAATATTATTGATACTCCAGGTCACGCCGACTTTGGTGGAGAGGTAGAACGCGTGCTCAATATGGCCGATGGGGTTTTGCTTCTTGTTGATGCTTTTGAGGGGCCAATGCCTCAAACACGCTTCGTACTGCAAAAAGCAATAGCATTGGGTAAAAAATCTTGTGTCGTGGTCAATAAGGTCGACAAAGAAAATTGTACCCCAGACGAGGTCCATGAATCCGTATTTGATTTAATGTTCGATTTGGGTGCTGAAGAGTGGCAATTAGATTTTCCGACAGTTTATGGTTCTGCCAAACAAAATTGGATGAGCTCTGATTGGAAAAAGCCTACAGACTCGATTGAGCCATTGTTGGATATGGTTCTTGAACATATTCCTTCACCAAAAGTGGAAACCGGAACACCACAAATGCTTATTACCTCTTTGGATTATTCATCATTTACAGGGAGGGTCGCCATCGGTCGACTGCAGCGCGGTATATTAAATGAGTCAATGAATGTTTCATTGATTAAGCGTGATGGATCGATTGTTAAAAGTCGCATCAAGGAGCTGTTTACTTTTGAGGGCTTGGGCCGCAAAAAAGTGAGTCAAGTCAGTGCGGGTGATATTTGTGCCGTGGTAGGACTTGAGGGTTTTGAAATTGGGGATTGTATTGGAGATATTGAACAGCCAGAGGCCCTGGCAACTATTGCCATTGATGAGCCAACAATGAGTATGTTGTTTACCATTAATGACTCTCCTTTTTTTGGAAAAGATGGAAAATTCGTGACTTCGCGACACATCAAAGAACGTCTTAATCGTGAGCTTGAAAAAAATCTTGCCCTGAGGGTCAAAGAAACAGACAGTGCAGATAAATTCATGATTTTTGGCCGTGGGGTATTGCATTTGTCTGTACTGATCGAAACCATGCGACGCGAAGGTTATGAGCTTCAAATAGGGCAACCTCAAGTTATTATTAAGCAAATTGATGGGGTCTCATGTGAACCAGTTGAGGAGCTTACCATAGACTTACCTGAAGAAGTTAGCGGACGCGCCATTGACATGGTGACCATTCGTAAAGGAGAAATGCAAAGTATGGAAGGGAAAGGCGATCGCATGGTGTGTACTTTTTTGATTCCATCACGTGGGATTATTGGTCTGAGAAATCAATTGTTAACCGCAACTGCTGGTGAAGCCATCATGACCCACCGATTTTTGGAATATCAACCCATGAAGGGGGGCATTCCAGAGCGTCAAAACGGAAGTATGGTGTCTATGGAAAACGGGACCGCAATTCCTTATTCTATCGATAAACTTCAAGAGCGAGGGCGATTCTTTGTCGATCCAGGCGAAGAGATTTACGAAGGCCAAGTTATTGGTGAAAACTCGCGACAAGACGATATGGCCATCAATGTTACCAAGACTAAGAAATTGAGTAACGTGCGTTCCTCTGGGGCTGATGACAAGGCAAGAATTGTTCCTGCCATTAAGTTTTCACTTGAAGAGGCTTTGGAATACATTCAAAAAGATGAATATGTCGAGGTTACCCCAAATCATTTACGTCTGCGCAAAATAATGCTCAAGGAAGTAGACCGAAAACGTTCGAAGGCTTAATCTCTTTTTCAAGAGTTGTGATGGCCTTTAATCCTAAAGTTTAGGGGCAATACAGGTATAAAGTGCCGCATTTTTATTTAATTTGTGGATGAGGACCAAAAAAAAGTGATGATGGGCTATTTTTCAATGATGTTTCTTTACTTTGATCCCGGTTTGGGCGCTATGCTTGTTCAAGCCATAGTCGCCGCCGCTGCTGGTATCGTTTTGTTTTCAAAAAACTTTATGTACAAGGTGAAATCGTTTTTTGGTCTGACCAAGTCTCAAAAGGATGGTATTGACACCCTTGATTTTGAGCAGGACGAAAAACAACCCAATGAAGAGCAAGGCTCATAGACATCAAGCCTCTTTCCGTGACCCTTCAGGATATATTTTCCAGGAAGGACCAGTGGTCAAGAGAGTAATCAATCCCATTTACTTTCCAGTTTACGATGCCCTGTGTAAGGCTGATTTTTTTTCGCCTTTGTTTAAGGCAAAAATGCTGATTCCACATGTGGAGCAGCAACGTTCAACAGAGGCAATAGTATTAAAGCCAGATCAGATAGATCTGATGACCTATCCCTATGAGTGGAGTTTTGAGCAATACAAACAGGCTGCTTTATTGACTTTAAAATTGCAAAATTTCGCTTTAGATCGTGATTTTTCTTTAAAAGATGCCTCCGCTTATAATGTCACTTTTCATCGCGGAAAACCAATATTTATCGACACTTTGTCTTTTGACTTTTATCAAAAAGACAGTCCTTGGCGTGCGTACAAGCAGTTTATTTCTCATTTTTTTGCCCCCCTTGTTTTGGCGCATTATCACGGCGCACAGGCGTTGAAAATGATGCAAACCCATATCGATGGAATCCCTATAGCCCTGGTCGCTTCTATGTTGCCAAAACGCACTAAATTGAGTCCTACACTTTATACCAATATCCATCTTATGGCCAAAATGGAGGCCAAGCATAAGGATGAATACAATCCTAAATCACGGGAAATAAAGCTGTCTAAAAAGAGTTTGCGGAATCTCTTGCGCTCACTTTTCGATTACATCAATAAATTGGATTTAAAAGAGCAATCAGAGTGGGGCGATTATTACAATAAAACAAATTATCAGCCTGAGTCGTTTCGCTTTAAAAAAGAGCAAATCCAAAAGTGGATTGCGGGATATAGCGTGCGAAAAGTGCTTGATGTAGGGGGAAATGATGGCACCTTTGCCCGGGTTTTACTGCGCGATATCGATTTGGCTGTCGTCGCTGATATCGATCATAATGCAGTTGCTTTAAATTACGCGCAAGTTCAGGCCAATAAAGAAGTCAAAATGTTGCCGCTTTGGTTTGATGTGGGTCAACCTAGTCCGGGAATAGGGTGGTCCAATACAGAGCGGGATTCGATACTTACGCGACTCTCTAATTGGGGTCCAGAGGCTGTTTTGGCTTTAGCGGTAATCCATCATATGACTTTGTCTGGAAATATTCCCTTTAACGATTCTGCGCGTTTCTTTGCAGCTTTATCCTCTGTTTTAATCATCGAGTTTCCCAAACGCGATGACAGTTGGGTGGATTCTTTGTTGCAGCGTAAAAGGGAATTTATCAATCATTTTGATCATTATAACCAGGAAGAATTTGAGCGCGCTTATCAAGAACATTTCACCATTGAAGAAAAAGTTGTGATTCCAGGGAGTCATCGGGTACTCTACCTAATGATGACCCGCGAATAATTGCGGTATGACCAGAGGTGTAAATAAGATAAAAGACAGAAAGCTCAGTCCATGGTTCGTGGGTCTGTGCAGTGGTCTTTATCCTGTTTTGTTCTATGCAGGGAATAACTATAGTTTGGTAAATTCATGGGGGCATTTTGTGTTTTTTACTTTTGGCTTTATAATCCTACCTGCCTTGCTGGCGGCTTTTGGCGCATATTTTATCAATAAAATATCTGGACCGCGTTGGGTTGAGCTTTGGTTGGCGTTTTTGGGGTTCGGCCTATTTTTGTTTTTCATCAAAGTGACACTGCTCGAGGCTCCGCATCGAAAGATCAGCGTTGCCATTCTAATTTTGGCAGGTTTATATGCTTATTTTTTGGGTGCGCATCATCGAAAATTTATGGTACTACAGGGATTGATGGGCGTTTT
>CALJFV010000094.1 GCA_938074515.1 uncultured Flavobacteriaceae bacterium | reverse complement strand
CATTAATGAACCAAAAAGTCGCATCATCAGCAGGATCAATGTCAATTTTACTGTAATCTCCATAACGTAGACCAGGAATGTTGGCGATCCCATTAGCGATTAATTCTTCCGCTACAGTCATCACCCCAGGAGCATCTCCATCAAAACGACCAGTATAGTATGAACTCACACGAACCACATCTGTGGTCGTTGGGCCAGACATAGAAGAATATCCCATACCAATATTTCCTGCACCGTCCATGATCATACTGGCATGCCATGCATGTCGACCGTCTGGAGCCGTATAAGTTCCCTCTTGGAATAGCGTCCAAGGTTGGTTGTCGCCTGCTTGACGGAATTCATACCAACGTACTCCAGCCAACTCACCTCCTGTAGCATCAACATCAACAACATGGTTGAATATCGCGCTGTTGTGGGTCGCAAATTTGCGGAACTGCGCTTGGTTCATAATTGTTGCTTGAAGTGCATCAATAGGCACACCCCCATTCGGTTGGGTTAAGTTTGAAAAACTTCCTCCATCGAATACAGAAATAAAGGGAGTCGTGTTGATCTGTGTTGGTGCAGAAATCGATGAATTCCCAGCATTAGCCCAATCGACATCGATAGTCCAAAACTTGATATGATCTTGAGAAACTCCAGCCCATGCGTCATCCTGTAAATAAACAATAGTGGCTCCGCCAGCTGCTGGCATGGTCCCATCACTCACATTTAATGCCTGTGGACTGTAAAAACCAAAAGTTTGGATTCCTGTCAAATTAAAGGTCTGGAAGCTCGCAGTGGTGCTACCAGCGATCATTTCGTCACGCTCAAGAGCCCAAACACGTCTTGGGTTTGTGTTTGCAGTAATGTAATAACCATCACTCCAAACAGAAAGTTTTTGGTAATCACTTACCCCGGTGTAAGTATATACATTCCATCCACTAGTCAAAGGGTCAGAACCATCCGAAACAGCAACCTGAACGTTTCCATTACCAAATAAGTAACTGATTACCCATCGCCCCGCTGCAGTATCAAATGAGGCTGTAAGATCACAACATCCGCCTCCTGAGAAGATATTGGTCACTGCCAATTGTCCTGTCAAAGGATTTCCTGACTTATCAAAGATGCGGTATCCTGTATTATAAACCACAAATACGTGATCTAAACCAACGGCCATTGAAGGATCCGTAGGCTGAGAACCTGATGAATAAGCATCAAATACGACTGAAGGAGGCATTACACGGATGCTTTGCTCGGTTTCATGGCGATTTAATACATAATAATCATCTGTAGACTGCTTCTCTTTCCCGATAATCACACGATTTCGGATTGAACGACGGTCACGGGCCTCTTCCTCAGTGTATTCTGCAGGAATTAGTTCGCTGCGTGACGCCATTGATGGCACATAATACTTAGGCAGTGATTCACCAAAAGTGGCTGCTCCTTGTGATTGGTTTTGCGTTTCTTCTTGGGCTGAAATACTGAAGCTCATCAAAGCCGCACAAAACACCAATAGATAGTTTTTGAAATTCATTATGTTAATTTTAGGGTTAATTGCTTCAAAAAAGAGCCTAAAAATACACTCTATTTGTGGATTTTCTTAGTAATGTGTTAAAATTTAACTATTCCATAGGATAAATATTGACCTTCACCGAGAAGTAAAAATCCGTTTTTTGTTGTTCTAAAAAGCATAAATTCGGAATTGTAAAAATCAAGAAGTTTTAATGCGCACACTTAATTATGAGAATCCATACTATAATTGTCTTTTTACTCTTCATCCTGAGTGGCTGTAATTCGCTTTCAACAGCGAATAATAAATCCTTAATGGAGCCCAATAATGACCCTGTTCAAAGCAGTCTGAACAATCCGCCGAGCGTCAATCATTTGGCTGCGCGCATTGTAACCGGGAATTCGGATGGCTTAGATCCAGGCTGTCCTTGGTTGTTAATCATAGAGGACGACCCTAAGAGGGTGCTTGATCCCATAAATTTACCCGAAGAATTTCAAAAAGCAGAAACTGAGGTATGGGTAGCATTCTCAGGAATGCGACGCATGAATCGCTGTCCTGAGGCTAATCCAGTATGGATTCAAGAGATTGTCTTACGCTAATGCTGATCCGAGCCAATGTTTAAAGGAGTTGGCTTCTTGCATTTTCTGACTCAACTCAGCAATCAGAATTCGCTCCTGCTCCATACTGTCGCGATGACGAATAGTGACAGTCCTGTCTTCTAACGATTGATGGTCTACGGTAATACAATAAGGTGTGCCGACTGCATCCTGACGGCGATATCGTCTTCCTACCGCGTCTTTTTCGTCATAAGTTACCGGCATGTCCCATCTTAAACTTTCAACAATTTCCTGTGCCAATTCTGGGAGTCCATCTTTTTTAACCAAGGGCAATATTGCGGCCTTAACGGGTGCCAAAATGGAAGGTAATTTTAGGACTGTGCGGCTGGAACCGTCCGTTAAGGTTTCTTCTTGTAGAGAATGACTCAATACCGCCAAAAACATGCGATCCAAACCTATTGAAGTCTCGACCACGTAAGGCACGTAGGACTCCCCAAGTTCTGGGTCGAAATATTGTAATTTTTTTCCTGAAAAAGCTTCGTGCTGTTTTAAGTCAAAATCCGTGCGTGAGTGTATGCCTTCTAATTCTTTAAACCCAAATGGGAAGTTGAATTCTATGTCTGCCGCGGCATTGGCGTAATGGGCCAATTTTTCATGATCGTGAAAACGGTAGTTCTCAGCGCCCAAACCTAAGGATAAATGCCACTTCAATCTAGTCTCTTTCCAGTACTCATACCACTGCATCTCTTCACCTGGACGGACGAAAAATTGCATTTCCATTTGCTCAAATTCACGCATGCGGAAAATAAATTGACGCGCAACAATTTCATTTCTAAAAGCCTTACCCGTTTGCGCAATCCCAAAAGGGATCTTCATGCGACCCGTTTTTTGCACATTGAGGTAATTCACAAAAATACCTTGAGCTGTTTCTGGCCTTAAATAAAGATCCATGGCCGAATCAGCACTAGCTCCTAACTTAGTGCCAAACATCAAATTAAACTGGCGCACATCAGTCCAATTTTTGGAGCCCGTATCAGGATCCGCAATCTCCAACTCCTCAATCAGGGCCTTGACATCAGTCAGATCCTCATTTTCTAAGGATTTAGCCATGCGAGATAAAATCGTTTTTTGCTGCGCTCTGTATCGAAGGACACGATCATTAGTCGCCTCAAATTGAGCTAAATCAAAGCTCTCGCCAAATCGCTTTTGGGCCTTGGCTATTTCTTTTTGGGCTTTCTGTTCGAGTTTCTCTGCGTAGTCCTCAATCAAAACATCAGCACGATAGCGCTTTTTGGAATCCTTGTTGTCAATCAGTGGGTCATTAAAAGCATCCACGTGCCCGGAAGCCTTCCAGGTGGTTGGATGCATTAATATAGCCGCATCAACACCAACAATATTTTGATGCAACTGAACCATGCTGCGCCACCAATATTGACGTATATTATTTTTTAAGGCTGAGCCATTTTGACCGTAATCATAAACCGCACTTAAACCATCGTAAATTTCGCTTGACGCAAAAATAAAGCCGTACTCCTTGGCGTGAGCAACTACTTTCTTGAACAAATCCTCTTGTTGTGACATGGCGCAAAAATATAAAACACTCGGCAATTCAATCCTCGCCGAAGCTATTTTTTACTGACTTATTTAAGGAGCATTGTTGTGGTCGCCAAGCGCGTACTGTCCTGGTAAAGATTTAGGACATATCGGCCAGCGATTAAATCATCTTCTTGAGCCCCAACCATAATGCAAACATCAATTTCTTCCTGCTGAAAATCAACTTGAGTTGTGGCGCTGTAATACAGGCGTTCTTGACCCTGTTCTGAGGTCATTCGATTCCCAATTAAATTGTTTTTTGGATTGATTACCTGAAGATATAGATTGCGTTCTCCAGGCGCAGCTACGGCATTCGGGGTTATGGTAAAGCACGCCCTAATCTTATCGGCCCGACTGGCCCGCTTGGTATCTACAATTTTTCCACTTCGCCGTACAATAACAGCACTACTTGAAAAATCGATTATTTGAAGCTGCGCGCCCTTTTCTAAAATACGTTCTAAATCTTTATTTTTTTGACGAAGATCATCACTCTCTAGGCGCGTTTGATTCAGAACAACTCGTGTGCTGTCCACCATAAACGACAGACTTTGAGTGACTTGTATCAAACTGTCTGCACGGGCAAAAAGCATGGTTCGCTCCTCTTTAAGACGGGCAATTTCAATGCGATAACGCTTAATGATTGCCATACTTGGCTTTGCAGACTCAACAGAATCAAGCAATTGAGCTATTCTGGCGCGGGCCTCTATAAGCTCTTGGTCTTGAAGCTGATAGTCTTGCATTAGCGCATCATAAGTTCCTTTCAAATCACCGAGTTCTTGAGCAATCGCCATTTTTTGTTCCTGCAAATCCTGCTGATTTGCCTGACTGTCTTGAAACAAAATAAGGGTGTAAGCCCCTAGGCCAACCAAAAGAATGATCAAAAAAATTATGACTCGCTTAAAATTTTTTGTCTGATTGTCGTTATTCATAAAGACTCCCTTTAACCCATTAAGAAAAATAGTCTTGGCAAAATGGTTTTTTCCGAGTTTGGTGTGATTAAAGGTATGCTAAATATTTTATTTCCCAAGTATTGTCCTGGTTGCAGGAGGGTTTTGGACCAACCTGATATTATGCTCTGTCTTCTATGTCGCAATGACTTACCCTTGACGCATTATCACCGAGACAACAATCAAAGTTTTGTCCATAAATTCTATGGCAGGTTGCCCCTGGTTCAAGGGACCGCTCTGCTGCATTATCACAAAAAAGGTCTGGCTCAGAAGTTAATCCATGCCCTGAAATATCGAGGGCAAAAAGACATTGGCCACTGGTTGGGCTTATGGCTTGGCGAAGAACTCCGAGTAATCCCGAGTTATCGAGGTTTTTCTGCGGTAGTTCCTGTGCCTATTCATCGGAAAAAATTAGGCCTGCGGGGGTACAATCAAGCGGCAATTTTCGCCAGAGCACTGGCCCAATCTCTTGAGATCCCGTGCCTGGAAACACTCCTTATTCAAACGGAAATGCGCCAAACACAGGCCAAGCAAGGACGTTGGGAACGCTGGTCAAAAAAACATGGTTTTGCCCTTAATCCTGAATACTTTTCACTGGCGAATTCTGTATTCTCAGGGGTTCAGACCAGGACATCTAAAATTCACGAGCACATAACCAAGAAAGAAGGTCACAGCCAAAAACCCTCTTCTGAAGACAACAACATGAGCCTTCTTTTGGTCGATGATGTGATTACGACAGGCGCGACCATAGAGGCCTGTGGCACAATTTTGGTTCATGAACTTGGCGCATCACTTAGTTGTGCCAGCATCGCAATTGCTTGAGAAAGTTTACTTACTTTTGACCTGATGAATTCACTAATCAGACCCATATTTCTAGCCTTCACGGGGATGATAATTTTGGCCGGGTGTGCCAAAAAAGGTTCCCCTGCAGGAGGACCAAAAGACAGCTTGGCTCCTGTGGCCAAATCTTTTTTACCCGACAATTATTCAGTTAATTTTAGTGGCCAGCGCATTGAAATAGATTTTGATGAATTTATTAAACTCAAAAAGGTAAAAGAGGAACTGCTGGTCTCACCTCCACTGAACTACGATCCTATCTTAAGCCCACAAACTTCTTCTAAAACACTTAAAGTGACTTTTATTGATACGCTTCAAGAGGAAACGACTTATGTTTTGCATTTTGGTAACAGTATCGTGGACAACAATGAAGAAAATGTACTGCCGCAATTTAAATATGTTTTTTCTACGGGTAATTATTTAGATAGTTTGAGTCTAAAAGGTCAGATACGCTCGGCCAATAAACCAGAACTCGACGGCCCTGTCACCGTGATGCTTTATCCTGCAGATGAAATGACCGACAGCACTTTTTACAAGATCAAGCCCCGTTATGTAGCCACCGCCCGAAGTTCTGATGGGACATACACCTTAACCAATTTGAAAGAAGGCCAATACTATGTGCTGACCTTA
>CALJFV010000093.1 GCA_938074515.1 uncultured Flavobacteriaceae bacterium | reverse complement strand
ACCTTATTGAGATTGACAATATTGACATTTTCGAGCTCGCTGTCATCCGCATCATTGATGACCACTCCGTTGATTATTGCCCCAGAGTCCTGATCAAGAGTTTCCTGTGACTCACCCTCTTGCGCTAAAACAAAAATGGGCAGACTCAGAATTAAAAAAAACAAATGAAATTTCATCACAGCGATTTCGGCTAAAATTAACCAATTATGGACAATTCTATTTCAAAATTATGTGAAAATCGCTTTGGTCGACTAACGTCTGCGACGCTTGCCTTGAGTACCGGCCACATCAGGTCGGTCATCTCTTCGGCGACTTTTCCCCTTAAATCCTCCTGAGGATTCAGATTTACGGCCTCGTCGATCACCTGAGCCAGAATCAAAGCCTCCTCCAAAAGATTTAGAGCGACCTGACTTTTTACCAAAGCTTTTCCCGCTTTTGAATTTACCGCGCTTACCGCGATCATCTGAGCGTTCAATATCTATGGCGCGGTCGTTAAATAAAACTCCAGCAAAAGCCTCATTAACCTGGCTTTCATGAGCCGAATCAACATTAAAAAATGAAAAAGTATCCATCGTGTCCACATGGAAGACTTCATCTTTACCGAGACTTGTGACCTCGCGAATAAGATCTTTTAAATCCATCCAAGCCAGACCATCTTTGCGACCTAAGTTGATAAAAAATCGAACGCTGTCTTGAGATTTTCCAGAAGAGGATGCATCATCATAGTCCTTACCTCCTGGGACACTAAGATCTTTTGTTTTCTTGTAATAATTAAAAAATCGTGAAAACTCCACCGAGAAAAACTTTTTAATCAGTTCATCCTTGTCAAAATCTGCGAGGACCTCGCCAATTGCCGGTAAATAGAGGTCAATATCGTGATTGACCTCTGTCTTGGCAATGTTACTGGCTAGATGAAAAAGTTGCTTTTCACAAATTTCCATCCCTGAAGGAATATCACGCGATATGAATGATTTTTGAATGATTTTTTCAATCGCCTTGATCTTGCGCACTTCGCTTTTTGAGATGATGACCATAGACACCCCTGTTTTTCCGGCACGACCTGTACGGCCACTTCGGTGGGTATACGTCTCAATTTCATCAGGAAGTTGGTAATTAATCACGTGGGTAATGTCATCCACGTCGATACCACGTGCGGCAACGTCTGTAGCTACAAGCATTTGGATCTGACGACTGCGGAAAGATTTCATGACCAAATCCCTTTGGTTTTGACTTAAATCACCATGCAATGCCGCAGCATTATAACCGTCTTCAATGAGCATCTCGGCAACTTTTTGTGTATCACGTTTGGTACGACAAAAGATCACAGAAAATATTTCTGGATGAGCGTCTGCAAGGCGTTTAAGTGCCTGATAACGGTCTTTTGCCGCAACCATATAGTATTCATGAGTCACATTACTTGCCCCAACATTTTTCGTCCCCACAGTAATTTCATGAGGTTGATGCATAAATTGACGCGCGATGGTTGAAACCTCCTTAGGCATGGTTGCACTGAACAACCAGGTGTTTTTGTCTTTTGGAGAAAACGATAGGATTTCGGTTATGTCTTCATAAAAGCCCATATTGAGCATTTCATCGGCCTCATCAAGAACACAATATTCAATTTTTGAAATATCGATAATTCCACGACCGATCATGTCTTTCATTCGCCCAGGCGTAGCCACAATAATTTGTGCCCCCTTTTTGATTTGACGGGCTTGTTCGGTAATGCTCGCTCCACCATATATCGCCACTACATTTAACCCCTTGAGGTTTTTACCATAAAGTTTGAGCTCTTGAGTTAATTGAAGACACAATTCTCGTGTAGGAGAAAGGATTAATCCTTGTGTCTCCCGGCTTTCAATGCGTATTTTTTGGAGCATTGGAAAACCAAATGCGGCAGTTTTTCCGGTACCCGTTTGTGCAAGGGATACAATGTCTGCATCATTTTGAAGTAAAAAAGGAATGACTTTTTGTTGGACTTCACTTGGGGTTTCAAAACCCAAGTCCTGTATGGCTTGAAGGAATTCTTCCCCCAATCCCAAAGATTGAAATGTTGTCATAAAATGGTTTATCTCGTTCTTGTGTTGTGTAAAGCAAACGACCCGAGTAAACCCAAAGCTTTATATACAACACTTCCTCACCCTGAGGAATTTGCGGCAAAAGTACATTTAATTAACGACATAATTCGATTTACCCTACCCTAATTATGATTGTGCCAAATATTTACCGGCTCTAAAGAATGCAAATCACAGGGTTCATTGAGGGCTTAAGCCAGGGATCATGGTAAATTAAATATTTAAGGATTTAAAACGAATTACGCTTAGAGAGCCATTCGATGAGTTTTTTAATGGCAATCCCTCGATGACTTATATGCGCCTTTTGGCCAAGATTCATCTCAGCAAATGTTTGGGTGTGTCCCTCAGGCAAAAAAACAGGATCATAACCAAATCCCTGATGGCCCCGAGGTGCTTCAAGAATGGTTCCACGACAAACACCTTCAAAAAAATGAACCTCGCCATCCCAGTACAGGGCAATTACTGTGCGAAATTGTGCATTACGATTGCCATTTTCCTCCAAGGCAACCAATAATTTTTGAATATTATCGGCATCTGTAGCCTGCGGACCAGCATAACGCGCACTGTAAACACCCGGGGCACCGTCCAAGGAAGTTACCTCAAGTCCCGTGTCATCAGCAAAACAATTGAGTCCAAAACCCTTTGAGAGCGCCCACATTTTGAGCTCCGCGTTACCCTTTAAAGTCTCTGCAGTTTCTGCAACGGGGGGATCTTGAGTCAAATCACCCAAATAACCCAATGCGATTCCAGCGGGCATTTGTGCTTTTACTTCTTTGTATTTATTTAGGTTATGGGTGGCAAATATTAAATTCATAAGTCGTTCTCTTGAATGTACCGTTCTATGATTCTCGGCGCGTCTTTAATGGAGGCCACCGTCCATGCGCATTCCAAAGCATACCGCCCTTCAGCACTCAGCGCCCATGGTGCTCCTTCTCGTCGCATGCGCCCAACGAGCTCATTGAGAATTATCGCTGCGGAAACCGAAATATTAAGGCTCTCTGTAAACCCATACATGGGGATGGTAAGTGCCACATCGGCCTGGGCCAAAAGTTCAGGACTAAGGCCTTTTTTTTCGGTACCAAAAAGCAATGCAGATTTTTTAGTGACGTCAAATTCATTAAGCGGCACCCCCTGGTGCGGTGTGGTGGCTACGATTTGATAGCCGCTCGCCCGCAATTGTTGCAAACAATCTTCTGCATTTGAATGCCGATGAAT
>CALJFV010000092.1 GCA_938074515.1 uncultured Flavobacteriaceae bacterium | reverse complement strand
AGGCACATTTGACCCACGAAGGTAAGGCGGTATCCATGACCACTGCCCAGCAAGGGGATAAGCGCATCGAGTGCACGGGGATTGTGCGTCTTAAGTCAGGAGAAAGCCTTACTCTGACTAAATTTGGCGGCTATACCGTAGATCTTTACCACCCAAGAACTGAACTCGTCATAGCCGCCCAGACACATCTGCAAATGGCGTGCAGTCAAGGCTTCGAGGCCTTGCTTTTAGAGCAAGAGCAAGCTTGGGCCGAAGTCTGGCAGAGTGCCGATATAACCATAGATGGCGATGTCCCTGCGCAGCAAGCCATACGTTTTAACATTTTTCAACTCAATCAGACTTATACCGGTCAAGACGCTCGTTTAAACATAGGACCGAAAGGCTTTACTGGTGAAAAATACGGGGGCAGTACTTATTGGGATACTGAGGCTTATTGTTTGCCTTTTTATATGGCCACAAAGAGTCAAGAAGTGGCCAGAAATCTGCTGACTTATCGCTACAAGCAACTCGACAAGGCCATTGAAAATGCCGCTAAGCTCGGGTTTCACTCTGGTGCAGCACTTTATCCTATGGTGACCATGAATGGTGAAGAGTGCCACAATGAGTGGGAAATTACTTTTGAAGAGATTCACCGCAACGGGGCCATCGCTTATGCCATTTTTAATTACGAGCGCTACACTCAGGATCTGAGTTACATCCCAGAAATGGGACTCGAGGTATTAATCGGCATTGCCCGATTTTGGGCCCAAAGAGCGAGTCTTAGCCCTGCGAAAGGTCAGTATGTGATCCTCGGAGTCACTGGACCCAATGAATACGAAAACAATGTCAACAATAACTGGTATACCAATTATATTGCCGCTTGGTGTCTGAAGTACGCCGCCCAAATGAGTGAGCGCACCCAGAAAAACTCTGGCCAAGATTACAAGCGTATTGTCCAGAAAACCGGCCTCAAGGCAGAAGAATTATCCCATTGGCAGGCCATAGCGGCAGATATGTTTTATCCTTATCACAAAGATTTAGGGGTTTTTCTGCAGCAAGATGGGTTTTTGGACAAAGATTTAACCCCGGTAGATAAGCTGGATAAAGCAGAGCGCCCGATAAACCAGCACTGGTCTTGGGACCGCATATTGCGCTCGCCTTATATCAAGCAGGCCGATGTTTTACAGGGTTTTTACTTTTTTGAAGATCAATTCGATCAAGAGAGTCTGGCGCGTCACTTTGATTTTTACGAGCCACTTACGGTGCATGAGTCCTCGCTTTCTCCCTGTGTACACAGTATACTGGCGGCCAAACTCGATAAAATGGATCAGGCCTACGCCTTTTATTTGCGCACTGCACGACTCGATTTAGACGATTACAATCACGAAGTACACGAAGGCTGTCATATCACCTCTATGGCTGGGACTTGGATAAGTATAGTCGAAGGCTTCGGGGGGATGCGGGTCAAAGAAAACACCCTGAGTTTTGACCCGAAATTGCCTGAGGCTTGGCAAGGCTTTGCCTTTAAAATAAATTTTCGCCAAAGCGTTTTAAAAGTCACTGTAGGCCGAGAGAAAACCGAGATTACTCGTGAATCGGGGCCAGAGCGCAGAGTTTTGCTCTTTGGAGCACCCATAAATGTTTAATCTAAAAATATTTAACCCTTCCTTTTTTAGTTTATAAAGGGAACTTAAAAATAAATTATGAAGCAAGTTGCTCAACTCAAATTAGCGCTTACTGCCTGGGGCCAAAAAGCGTTTGCGCCCATCGGGTTTTTCGCTCAGATCAAACCACTAGTGAGCGCAGTAGTTTTAATGTCCGTTGTACTCATGAGCTCATGCCAAAACAAGGTTAAAGAAGCTTCATCAGATGAGTCCACTGCACAAACTCCTTATTTTAATTGGGAGGGCGCGACCATCTATTTTATGCTCACGGATCGTTTTAATAACGGAGACCTCACTAATGACTTGAATTATGATCGCAGCGAGCCTACGGCAGTATTGCGGGGTTTTGAAGGCGGAGATTTATCGGGAATTATTCAAAAAATTGAAGAGGGTTACTTTAATGAGCTCGGGGTTCACGCCCTTTGGATGACTCCTTTGGTGGAGCAAATACATGCGGGAACAGACGAGGGCACCGGTTATACCTACGGCTACCACGGCTATTGGGCCAAAGACTGGACCGCTTTAGATCCTAATTTCGGGACTATGGATGAGCTTAAGACTCTAGTCGACGCGGCGCACCGCAAGGGGATTCGCGTACTGCTCGATGCTGTGGTGAACCACCACGGACCTCAAACCCAGGTCGATGGCATCTGGCCTGAGGATTGGGTGCGCCGCGGGCCCACTTGTACTCATGATTCCTATGCAGGGGCCACCTCATGTAATTTAGTAGAGAATCTTCCGGATGTGCTCACCGAAAGTAACCAGGAAGTTGCTTTACCCCCGCAGCTCGTGGCCAAATGGCAAGAGGAGGGCCGTTTGGAACAAGAAATGGCCGAGCTCGATGCCTTTTTTGAGCGCACGGGATATCCCAGAGCACCCCGATTTTATATCATGAAATGGCTCAGTGATTATGTGACGGATTATGGAATCGATGGTTTTCGTGTGGATACGGCTAAACACACCGAGGTCACTGTTTGGGAAGAATTTCGCGTGATTTGCGACGCGGCGTTTGCCCAGTGGAAAAGCGAGCATCCTGAGGCTGTTCTGGACCAGAGTCCTTTTTACCTAGTGGGCGAGGTGTATTCGTATGATATTCATCACCTCAAGGATTATGACTTTGGCGATCGCACAGAAAACTTTTTTAACAACAGCTTTGACGCCCTGATTAATTTCCACATTAAAGGCACTCAAGATATGAGTCTAGAGGAATTATATAGCGACTACAGCAACATTCTGAACGGTCCCATGGATGGTTATGGCACCCTTAATTTTATGAGTTCTCATGACGATGGTTCGCCTTTTGACAAAGCGCGTATTTATCCTTATGAGACGGCGCGTCGTTTGCTTTTAGCGCCAGGGGCAGCGCAGATCTATTACGGGGACGAACTGGCCCGACCACTGATTATCGAGGGGACTCAAGGGGATGCCACCTTGCGCTCGTTTATGAATTGGGCCGATCTTGAAAACAAAGCAGAAACCCAAAAAATCCTGAGTTACTGGCAGCGTTTGGGGCAATTTAGAGCCAGTCATATGGCCGTCGGGGCAGGGGTGCACCAGCAGTTAGCCTCTGAACCTTATACTTTTTCGCGAGAGCTCATAGGCCAGGAGAATGACCACAAGGTCGATGATCGGGTGGTGATTGCCGTACTTAGTGATGCAGATTTAAAGTCAGCCGATGAAGGCCTGACTATTGTTACCGGTGAGGTATTTGCGGAAGGGACCCTATTGCAGGATGCCTTTACTGGACAGAAAGTCCCTGTGACACAGGGCGCTGTGTATTTGACTCAGTTTGAAGATGTGGTCCTATTAGAACAAGCGCGATAGGTTCCTGATTTGTCTGCCGGAAACAAGGACATACGAAAACGTTATCGTTTGGTTATCGGTTTGTTATGTGGATGGAAACATTTAATTTAGCGCGGCTTAACTCAAAAGCATGAAAAAAATAGCAGTCCTAACCAGCGGGGGAGATGCCCCAGGAATGAATGCAGCGATCCGTGCCGTGGTGCGTGCTTGCGCTTTTAACCAGCTGGAATGTGTGGGTGTTTTTCGCGGTCTTCAAGGTTTGATCGAAGGCGATTTTAAGGAGATGGGACCGCGCTCTGTTAAGAACATCATTAATCGTGGAGGGACGATCTTAAAGTCCGCCCGATCTAAAGAATTTCGTACCCCAGAAGGGCGTGCAAAGGCTTACGCGCAGCTCCAAAAAGCCGAGGTGGATGCCCTAGTGGTGATCGGTGGTGATGGAACCTTTACCGGGGCTAGTGTGTTTATGTCTGAATATGACATGCCGATAGTGGGGCTTCCCGGAACCATTGATAACGATATTAATGGAACCGACTATACCATTGGGTATGATACCGCACTTAACACTGTGGTAGAGGCCATCGATAAAATCCGCGATACCGCAAACTCGCATAACCGACTGTTTTTAATTGAGGTGATGGGCCGTGATGCTGGAGATATCGCCCTTAATGCCGGTATCGGTGCTGGGGCAGAAGAAATTTTAATTCCCGAACAAAACTTAGGGCGTGAGCGCTTGATAAATTCGTTAAAGCGCAGTAAGAAAAGCGGCAAGTCCAGCAGTATTGTGGTGGTTGCCGAAGGCGATCAAAGCGGTAAAAACATCTTTGAACTCGCCGATTACGTGCGTGAAAACCTCGATGACTATGAGGTTAAAGTAACTGTTCTGGGTCACATTCAGCGCGGGGGCTCCCCGAGTTGTTATGACCGTGTATTGGCGAGTCGTCTTGGGGTGGGTGCTGTTGATGCTTTGCTCAGCGGTGCGCGTGGGGTCATGATTGGTGTGGCCAACAACAAAGTAGTAAGTGTGCCTTTTGAAGAAGCGATCAAAGGGGACAATGAGATAGATTTAGATTTAATTCGAGTAGCAGACATTACGTCTGTATAATTTCAAAAATTGACTATGACAAAAATTGGTATTAACGGTTTCGGCCGAATTGGTAGAATCGCCTTTAGAATTGCGGCAGCCAACGAAAATGTAGAAGTAGTAGGAATCAATGACCTACTTGATGTGGATCACCTGGCGTATTTGCTTAAATACGACTCGGTCCACGGAAAATTCAATGGCACGGTAGCCGTCGAGGACGGAAATCTTGTGGTGAACGGAAAAACCATCCGCATCACTGCAGAGCGCAATCCTGAGGATTTGAAGTGGGATGCTGTAGGTGCTGAAATCGTTATGGATTGTACGGGTATTTTTACCACTTTGGACAAAGCCAGCGGTCACCTGAAAGCGGGGGCACGTAAAGTCGTGATCTCTGCACCATCTGCTGATGCGCCGATGTTTGTTATGGGGGTAAATCACCAAGATGTCAAAGCCACCGATATGATTGTGTCGAACGCTTCATGTACCACAAACTGTTTGGCGCCTCTGGCCAAAGTCATCGACGATGAATTTGGACTAGTCGAAGGTCTGATGACCACGGT
>CALJFV010000091.1 GCA_938074515.1 uncultured Flavobacteriaceae bacterium | reverse complement strand
GGGCGCAGCCTTTGGATGATTGATGATTTGAGCGTATTGCATCAGCTGAGCAATGCCAAAGGAAATGACAATTTCCTATTCAAACCCAAGGATGCCTACCGCATGGGTGGGCGCTCAAGAAGCGGTTCTCTGACCCAAGGAACCAATCACCCCAATGGCGTGATGGTATACTACATTGTGGCCGACCCTGAAAATTCAGAGGTCAGCCTCAGCTTTTTGACCTTGAATAATGATACGATACAGCGTTTTAGTAATAAAGACAAAAAGAACAAGCTCAAGGTGAAAAAAGGCCATAATATGATGGTTTGGGATCTTCAAGGAAAAGGGGCAGAGCGTTTGGACGGAATGATTCTGTGGTGGGCCAGTACTGAGGCCCCAAAAGCCGTGCCGGGCAATTATGCCGTGGTGCTCCAAGTGGGTGATCAGATCATGCGTCGCCAATTTAGTGTCTTAGCTGATCCCAATTCGGAGACCGATCTAGGGGGCATGCAGCGGCAATTTGACTTCATCAGTTCGGTCAACACCACAGTGGATAAGGCCCATAAGAGCATCAAAAAAATACGAGACATCAACGCTCAACTCAAAGCTTTTAAAGAGCGCTATGATGCCTCTGCCCAGGTCGCTTCACTGGTTGAGGATGCTGACCATCTGAGTAAAGAACTCACAGCCATCGAAGAGGCGCTCTATCAAACCAAAAACCGCAGCGGTCAAGACCCCCTGAATTTCCCCATTAAGCTCACCAATAAGCTCGCGCACCTAAATGCCTTAGTCGGGATGGATGATTTTCCGCCTACGCAACAAGATGTGGCGGTAAAAAATGAGCTGACAAAGGCAATCGACATTGAATTAAACAAATTTGACGCTGTAATCAGTGATGAGATCAAAGCCTTTAATGCGGCCTTCCGTCAAATGAATTTGGATTATTTATTTGTGGAATAATCCCGTGCAGGCCTGTTAAAATTGCCTTCATTTTAATATAAGGAGATATGACTTATTACTATCTGAAAACACTGCACCATCTATTTGTCCTGATCTGGATTGCAGGATTGATATATACCGCAGGGATGTTTGCATTGAGCAGCAAATTAGGCAGTGACGACAAAAATAGAACAACGCATATGGCGATGAATTTTTGGCACTATGCGACTTGGCCCAGCATGATCATTGGGATGCTCAGCGGGATGGCAATGCTGCACCTTAGATTATTTCATCTGGCTGATGTATGGATGCAAGTCAAACTCCTTGTCGTTATCCTGCTGGTGGTCTTTCACTTCCGATGTCACTTGCTTTATCGACGTGCCCTAAAGGCGTCAAAAGAAGAGCCTAAGAAATATCCGAAAAACTGGGCTCGGCTTGTTGCAATCGGGGCGACCTTCGGGGTTTTCTTTTTATTTTTAATGGGGCTTAAAGATAGTTTTCAATGGGTTTCTGGCACTATTATTGCCACTACAGCCACGGCTTTAATCGGGATTTTACTGGCCAAAAAAACCTAAAATACTGAATATGTCCTTGTACAAATCACTGCGTTTCCGCATTTTTTTTGCCATGCTTTTTGTCTTGGTGCTCACCTTTGTTGGTTTGGCCATATTGACCGTGATTCAGTACAGAGAGGAGGCTGAAGATTATCATCGCGAACGATTATTGCGCAAAGAGCAAAATATTACGCAGAATCTAAATTACGTCTTAAAAAACAGCCCCTACCCCCAAGAAACAGCGGCGCTTCAATACATTTTTTACAATAAAATTTACGAGATCAAGGACATCCATAATTTGGATATTGAGCTTTACACTCCCGAGGGCCAATTGATTGTAAGTTCACAAAATAGAACTGCCGACTCAACGGCACAAAAAAATCTAAATCCAAAGCTTATTCAAGCACTCAATAAAAACCGCGATGAGCATTTGGTCCAATCGTTTAATCGGGGCATTGAAAATTATCAGAGTTCATATTCCTTTTTGATGTCCGATAGCTTTGAGCCCATCGCCATTTTACATTTGCCCTACATTGTAGACGATGGATTCATGACCAAAGAGCTCAATGAAAATCTTTTGCGCATGAGTATCCTTTACGGGGTAATGCTCCTGGTTTCAATCGCTATTGCCTACGCCCTGTCCCAATACATCACCAGAAGTCTTCAAAGCATCAGTCAGCGCCTGACCTCCACCCAACTTTTGGGTGAAAATCAAAAAATTGAAATTGAGTCAAACGTTTCTAGCGAAATCAGCAAACTGGTAGAGGCCTATAACAAAATGATTGAAGCCCTAGAACAAAGTGCTGTGCAACTCGCTCAAGGAGAACGCGAAGCCGCATGGCGTGAGATGGCCAAACAGGTAGCCCACGAAATCAAAAACCCCTTGACGCCCATGCGTCTTAGCGTCCAAAGTTTTCAGCGCAAGTTTGATCCTCAGGACCCAGAGATCCAAAATAAAATAGCCGAGTTTAGTGCCTCACTGATCCAACAAATCGATACCATGAGTGATATCGCTTCAGCCTTTGCCACCTATGCCAAACTTCCCGAACAAAGCATTCATCCGATTGAAGTTTCCGAAACCATAAAACGGACGATTGAAGTTTTTGATTCCTCATTCATCCAGTTTTTTGCCCCTGAGCGTGAAATTATTTTGAATTTTGATAAAAATCAGCTCAATCGCATCGTCACAAACTTGATTAAAAACAGCCTTCAATCCCTAAAAGAAAATCGAACGAAAAATCCGGAAATAATAATAACGCTTAGCGATGATACAGACCGAGTCTCCTTAAGTATCCAAGACAATGGCCCTGGAATTTCTAAGGAGGTGAAAAACCACGTATTTGAACCCAAATTCACCACAAAAACAAAGGGTATGGGTCTAGGGCTGGCCATGGTGAAAACCATAGTACTTTCTTATAGGGGTACGATTGACATTCACGAGCCTAAACACGGCGGGGTGGCCTTTGTCATACAGTTTCCAAAAGGCTGATTTATTTAATATCTTTAGGGCTTACTTGAGTCCATGGTTTAATGGTATCACCCCTTTGATTTGTGGACCGCATAAAATGGACCTGATTTATTAAATAATTAACCAAACGACTCAAATAGCCCACTCATGGCCCATGACCAAAACTTAGTAATTAGAGAAGATTTTTCAGGGAGTTGTCTTTTAACGATAAACCGGCCTGACAAACTCAATGCCCTTAACCGGGAGACCATTTTGGCTTTAAACACGGCCATTTCTGAGGCTTTGGCCGATTCAGAAATTCGAGTGATTTTGCTCACTGGTCAGGGTGAGAAGGCCTTTGTCGCCGGGGCAGATATTGCTGAATTTGCTGATTTCACTCCAGCGCAAGGAAAAGACTTGGCCGCCAAGGGTCAAGAGCTCTTGTTTGATCTGGTGGCCCATGCCCACAAACCGATCATTGCCATTATCAATGGTTATGCCCTAGGTGGCGGTTTAGAACTCGCCATGGCGGCCCACTTACGCGTGGCCAGCACCTCGGCGAAAATGGGTCTGCCTGAAACTTCGCTCGGGTTGATTCCGGGTTATGGGGGAACACAAAGACTCGCCCAGCTCATCGGCAAAGGTAGAGCGCTTGAGCTCATTTGTACGGCAGGAATGATCGGTGCAGATCGAGCTTACGAAATGGGACTGGTCAATCACATTTACCCCCCTGAAACGCTCATGGAAGGCGCCCACAAACTTGCCGATGCCATAAAAAAAACTGCCCCAACTGCTTTGGCTCAAGCCATCAAGGCCGTCAATGCTGGACTCGACCAAACTACAGGGCTAAATGCAGAAATAGAGGCTTTTGGGGCCTGTTTTGGTACTGAAGATTTCAAAGAAGGCACCCAGGCCTTTTTAGAAAAACGCAAAGCGCAGTTTCCGGGGCGTTGAGTTTAATGGGTAACATTTTTAGCTAAAAATGAGTGACATTGTGCAAATAATTACGAAAAAAAATGTGGGAATCAGAGGCTTAGCTCTTGGACTGATGCTTTTGTTTTTCCTGTTTAATTCCTGCAGTGCTCCTGAAAAAATCGAACTGGGTAGAACAGACCTGAACTACGCCAATACTGTTTTATTGGACGCTGCCATGGCCGATGTATTCACGCCGCCTGTGGCCAG
>CALJFV010000090.1 GCA_938074515.1 uncultured Flavobacteriaceae bacterium | reverse complement strand
GACATTACTTTTTTCTCCTATTTCACAGTAAAACCTGATGATCGAAGTGTAGAAAACTATGTCAAAGAATTTTACAAACAAGTAAAGCCCGCCAGCAACTATCCATTGTGGCTGATGGGTCATAAACTGCAAGACATTGCTGCGGGTGATCTTGGAAAAAATATCCAAATTATTCATAGGCTCAAAGAGTTGCGGACTTTTGTGCAAACCCAAAAGGCTTGAGTTAATTTGTATTCCTAGAAACTAAGTATTTATCCCATCATGTCGCAATCAATAGCTGTAATAGGCTCCGGATTTTCTTCGCTTGCCGCAGCGTGTTACCTAGCTCAAGCCGGTCACAAGGTCACTGTTTTTGAAAAAAATAAAACCTTTGGAGGTCGTGCCCGACAATTAAAAAAAGAAGGCTTCACATTTGATATTGGTCCGACTTGGTATTGGATGCCTGATGTTTTTGAGCGCTTTTTTGGAGATTTTGGAAAGAAACCTGAGGATTATTACGAGCTCATTAAACTAAGCCCTGCCTATTCTGTTTATTTTGGGAAAGACCAGGCGATAACGATCGCTGATTCATTAGAAAAAATCAAAGAGACCTTTGAGCAGCACGAAACGGGCGGTGCAGCGAAACTGCAAAAATTTATTGATGCTGCTTTGGACAATTACAATATTGCGATAAAGGATTTAGTTTACCGTCCCGGAATCTCTCCGCTTGAACTAATCACCCCTAAGACCGCAATGAAAGTGGGGCAATTTTTTAGCACCATCTCTCGTGATGTTCGCGCGGCATTTAAAAACCCACATTTGGTTGCGATTTTAGAATTTCCGGTACTTTTCCTCGGTGCAAAACCATCTAATACACCTGCGTTTTACAACTTTATGAATTATGCAGACTTTGGACTCGGAACGTTTCACCCTAAAAACGGAATGTACAGTGTGGTTCAGGGTATGGTTGCCCTTGCCAAGGAACTCGGTGTTGTTCTTAAAAACGATCAAAATGTTACCGCAATTCTTGTAGATCAAGGACGTGCACAAGGAATCGAAGTGAGCGGAGAAAAACTGTCGTTTGACAAAGTACTCAGTGGCGCCGATTATCACCATACAGAGACATTATTGCCTAAAAGTTGTCGCCAGTACTCTGAGGCGTATTGGTCCAAAAGGACTTTTGCCCCCTCTTCATTATTATTTTATGTCGGTTTTGAAAAACCTGTGGAAAAAGTGGAGCACCACACCTTATTTTTTGATGTGCCTTTTGAAAAACATGCCGAAAGCATATACGATGATCCCAAATGGCCTGAAGAGCCACTGTTTTACGCGAGTTTTCCATCAAAAACTGACGATAGTGCTGCGCCAAAGGGTAAGGAAGCAGGGATTTTTTTAATTCCACTTGCTGTGGGCATTGAGGACACTCCCGAACTTCGCGAAACCTATTTTGACAAAATCATGACGCGCTTTGAATTCCTTACCGGTCAAAGCGTAAAAAAAAGTATTATCTTTAAGGAAAGTTTTTGTCTCAACGACTTTATTAACGACTATAACTCCTACAAAGGAAACGCTTATGGTCTGGCGAATACACTAATGCAGACGGCGTTTTTGAGACCTAAATTGAAGAGTAAAAAAGTTGATGGCCTCTTTTTTACAGGACAATTAACGGTTCCTGGACCAGGAGTACCCCCATCACTGATCTCTGGAAAAATTGTTTCAGGACTTATGGATCAAAGTATAAAATAATGAAAGCCTTATTTGACGATATCTCACAATCGTGCAGCAAGAATGTGACTAAAACTTACAGCACGTCATTTTCTATGGCCACCAAAATGCTCGCCCCTTGCATCAGACAGGACATCTATAATGTTTATGGCTTTGTCCGTCTGGCCGATGAGATCGTAGACTCTTTTCACGATTATGACAAAAAAGCACTTTTTGTGCGTTTTGAAAAAGCTTTAGAAGAGGCCCTGACCGAAAAAATTAGTTTGAATCCGATTCTCAATTCGTTTCAATATACGGTGCATAAATACGGGATCGATCAGGCGCTCATCGATGCATTTATGAACAGCATGCGCTTGGATCTTACCAAAAGTGAGTACACCACACGGGAAGAATATCAAGCCTATATTTACGGATCGGCCGATGTGGTAGGATTAATGTGCCTAAAGATATTTGTCAAGGGAGATCAAAAGCAATTTGACCTGTTAAAAGAGCCAGCAATGGCCTTAGGATCAGCATTTCAAAAAGTAAATTTCTTAAGGGATCTCAAAGCCGATTTCAAAGAACTCAATCGTACCTATTTTCCGAATACTAACCTCTCAGCTTTAGATGAATCGGCAAAAAGGGCCATTATCGAAGATATCGAGGCAGATTTCAGCAAAGGATACTCGGGTATTGTTGCCTTACCCCCGGAGGCTAAATTCGGTGTTTTCATGGCGTACCGCTATTACCGCAGACTATTGAAAAAATTGAACAATACTCCTGCCCTTGAAATTGTAAATACCCGAATTAGAGTACCGAATTACGAAAAATTTGGTCTGTTGACCAGAAGCTATGTTAAATACCAATTAAAACTAGTACGTTAAAATGGATGTTTTGTTTTGGATCTTAATCTTTTTTAGCACGTTTGCGATTATGGAATTTATGGCCTGGTTTACGCATAAATATATAATGCATGGCTTTTTATGGGTACTGCACAAAGACCATCATCACAAAGACCACGGAAGTTGGTGGGAGCGTAACGACGCGTTTTTTATTTTTTACGCTATCGTGAGTATTCTTTGCTTTATTGGTTGGGACCGTTATGGATTTTGGGCAGGCCTGCCTATTGGTCTTGGTATTTTTGCCTACGGATTGGCCTATTTTTTTGTTCATGATATTTTTATCCATCAACGTTTTAAAATGTTCCGCAACGCAAACAACTGGTATGCGCGCGGGATCAGAAGGGCCCACAAAATACACCACAAACATCTTGGAAAAGATAAAGGAGAGTGCTATGGCATGCTCGTTCCTCCACTCAAGTACTTTAAAAAGTAATTTATGGAGCGGCTCTACTTATGGCTTGATTTAGGGTCTTTGGCTCTGCCGCTCATTTTCTCTTTTCATCCCAAAATAAAATTTTACAAATTATGGCCCAGTGTGTTGCCCGGCATTGCCATAATGGCATCTGTTTTTATTCCTTGGGACATCTATTTCACAGCAGAAGGGTTTTGGGGCTTTAATCCTAAATACCTGACCGGAATTGAGTGGTTTGGCCTTCCCCTGGAAGAATGGCTTTTCTTTTTTTGCATCCCCTACGCCTGCATGTTTACCCACCATGTATTGAGTTCATTGATCGAATGGTGGCCACTCAGTCAAAAAGGAACCAATTGGGTTTATATGCTGCTCGTCACTGCACTGGTGATTGGACTCTGGTATGGGTTTGGACAGTGGTATACCGCGAGCGCCTTTTTATATGCCCTATTAATCCTTGGGCTTGCTCAAAATACAGCCCCTCAAATACTGCCAGGTTTTTTTATGAGTTTTCTTGTGATTTTAGTTCCCTTTTTTATCGTCAATGGTGTGCTTACAGGTTCAGGGCTTCCTGAGCCCGTAGTATGGTACAACGATATGCAAAACTTTGGTATCCGATTAGGAACCATACCCCTGGAAGACACAGTATATAATTTAGGCATGTTACTCACGATCGCCTTGGTGGGTCATCACCTAAAAAATAGACGTCGCGTACATTAACTCTATGAATCATAAACTTAAAATCCCCTTAGTTTTTGGTTTTCTAAATTTTGGAGGGCTATACCTCGGCGCTATTGCCACTACTCCTGGAGTCAACAGTAATTGGTATACTTCCCTAAATCAGGCGCCATGGACGCCCCCTGGGTTCGTCTTTGGGTTTGCCTGGACCATTATTATGATTGCATTTACAGTCTATATGACTTTGCTTTGGGAAAATACATCAATACGTGCCGAGGCAAAAAAGCTCTATGGGCTGAGTTGGTTATTAAATGTGCTTTGGAATCCAGTGTTTTTTACCCTGCATCAAACCAGTGCTGCTCTGATTTTAATTTCAGGAT
>CALJFV010000089.1 GCA_938074515.1 uncultured Flavobacteriaceae bacterium | reverse complement strand
AAGCTTTTGCGAATTTAGCAATGGAGAACTCTTTGTGATCAATATGACCATTCAAGAATACAGTCACGCCTCACATTACAATCATCAAGCAAAATCGGCACGTAAATTACTTTTACAGCGTCGGGAACTCAACAAACTTGAAAAGGCCGTTAAAAACACGGGGCTCACAATTGTTCCCTTACTTTTATATATCAATGATTCAGGGCTGGCGAAAATAGAAATCGCCCTTTGTCGTGGTAAAAAACTCTACGACAAAAGAGAAACTTTAAAAGACAGGGACAGTCAGCGCGATCTCGGGCGAATAAAAAAAACACACAACACGAGATAGTCAAACATAAAATCAACTCAAATGACTGATCATAAGGAATCTAATGACACCACCCAAGTGATTAAAGAATCGCTTATCATGACCAAAGATACTTTGGCCTCACTTGACCGCATGATCTATTGGGCTAAGTTCTTGAGTATATTGGGGTTTATTGGCGTAGGAATTATGCTGGTCGGGGCTATATCCATTGCCTTTATCGGAAGTAATTTAATGGGGCCTGAAGCAGGCGGAATTGCCCTGATCTATCTAATGCTGGCGGCGATTTATGTTACACCCATGTATTACCTCTATAAGTTTTCGTCTCATGGAAGGCGCGGAATTATCCAAAAAAGTCAACACCAAACAGATCAAGGATTAATCTACTTAGCGGCCCATTATAAATTTATAGGCATTTTGGCTGTGGTGCTGTTGTCCCTTTATGTCCTCGTATTTATTGGTCTATTTGCCGCTGGAATTGGAATGGCCTCCAGTTTTGGTGTTTAAAACTCTTGTCGTATGAAAAACGTATTACTTAGTACATTATTAATTTTGGGGCTTAGTGTTCAAGCCCAGGACACCTTTTCAATTATTGCACTAGACCCTGAAACTGGGGATATAGGATCGGCTGGCGCCTCCTGCATTAATTTAAACAACAGCAATTGGGATCAGTGGATCACCGACATCATTCCAGGCCGTGGCGGGGTTAACTCACAAGCCTATGTCTGTATTCCAAACGTGAATTTGGAAAATGCAATGGACCGCATGGCAACAGGAGACAGTCCCCAAGAGATTATTGATTGGCTCATGCTTAATGACGCTTGTGGCTCGCAGAACTTTAATCCGGAATATCGCCAGTATGGTATTGTTGATTTTGACTTGGCAGGAAATTCAAGAAGCGCTGGGTTTACGGGGAGTTTAACCGATGATTACAAAGAAGACCGTCAAGGGCTTACCTATAGTATTCAAGGAAATATTTTGCTTGACCAGAGTGTTATTGATCAAATGGAGTTTAATTTTATCAATACGTCAGGAACTCTTGCAGACCGACTTATGGCAGCACTTCAAGGGGCTAATTTCCCTGGGGCGGACAATCGGTGTTTGAGTAGTGGAACTTCCTCAAGAGCTGCATATATGGTTGTTTATCATGCCGATGACACCCCAGGAGCACCTTATTTACGCTTAGTAGTCCCAGCACAAAGTCCCGGCATTGAGCCCATTGATTTATTGCAAGATCTTTACGATGATTTTACCCTAAGTACAGAGGATCAAAATATCTTAAACCACTTGAAAATTTGGCCAAACCCAGTTGAAAATCGCCTTTATTTAACGCTTCCTGGGCAGGTTATACTTCAGGGTGTGGAAGTGCGTAATGTTATTGGACAAAGGCAAAAAATCGAACTTTTGAAAAACAGTTTGGACGTGGCCCATTTATCGCCTGGCTTGTACTTGATAAAAATTTATACCTCAGCCGGGGCCCAATTAATGCGTTTTATAAAGTCGTGATCTTTGATAGAGAATAAGTGTTCTTTTCATAATCAAAACCTTTGGGTGATTTAGATCAAGCGCTAATAAGCCGACAAGAAATTAACCGTTTTAATCGACAGATCCCTTTCGGGCTGAATAACGGCGCATTTCATTGAGCTCCTCTTCTTTATTCAAGTCTTCTTTGGAAATTACCTTTAAGAAGGAAGGGTGCTGTTCAATGGCGTACTCAAGCTTCTCCACGATTTGATCAACAGTATCATTCTCATAATCGATCTCTAGGGGCGCCTTGATCTCCATAGACTGAAGAATTCCCCGCTTTTTAATGCGAATTCCCTTTTTATCAAATGATCTTCTAAAACCATCGATAACAATGGGAACAACAATAGGTTTGTTTTGTTTAATAATGTGTGCCGTACCTCTACGAATTGGCTTCCACGGGGTAGTGGTCCCTTGTGGAAAAGTAATGACCCAACCATCAGCCAACGCGCGATTAATATTATATAAATCACTCATTTTAACCTGACGATTAACATCCTGCCCTTGAGCACGCCATGTTCGGTCGATACTCACAGAACCTGCATAGGCCAAAATTTTAGGCAGTAAACCCGCTTGCATGGTTTCTCGAGCGGCAACAAAATAGAGATTCAATTTAGGATTCCAGAGGTAACCAACATTTTTTATGCTGTCCACACGCCCGCTAAGACTGGCATTAAAGACATGAAACATGGCCACAACATCAGCAAAATATGTTTGATGGTTTGAGACAAAAAGCACATTGTTCTCTGGAAGGTTCTTGATGATTTCACTACCCTCGATTTGCAGTTGATTAAATCCCTTAAAGCGTCTATGGGTGGCAGATCCTAAAATCCTAATGAGCCATTTCTTTAAAAACAGTAAATGCCCAAAAGGATTTCTTTTAAATAAGCCCATATCTGGAGGTTAGTTGTTGAAAGCCAACAAATATATAAAATTGCTATGAGATGATTTCACCGAGGGCTTGCTTCATTTCAAAAAGTATCATTGCTGTAGCGCCCCAAACTCTATTTCCTTGAAAATCAAATACTGGCATATTCATTTCGCCGCGGTGCGGTGCGTGAATTTGCTCCATAAAAAACCGAGTGTCATCAAATAATTCAGCGGTCGAAACAAAAATTAAACCCGCGACTTCCTCTTTTTGAAGGCTAAATTTTGGGGAATAATCCACGATCCCCATATAGGGCTTAACCCAAAAGTCACTCGGGGGAATATAGAGTTCACTCATGGCTTTAAATAACTTAATGGAATGTCGATTAACCCCTATTTCCTCTTCACATTCTCTTAGTGCTGTGTCTGCCATACTTTGATCATCGGAATCTCTCCTCCCGCCAGGAAAAGCAATTTGCCCTGAATGAGGGCCCGCAGAAACCTGACGCCGTATCAACACAAAATGAGTTTTGCCATTTGCATCGGGATAAAACAAACATAAAACCCCAGCCCAACGCTCGTGATCCGCTGAAGGGATGAGTCCCTTTAGGCCAAAATGTCCTGGCAGGGGGATTTTTTCTATT
The DNA here is from genome assembly GCA_938074515.1 of uncultured Flavobacteriaceae bacterium. GTDB lineage: Bacteria > Bacteroidota > Bacteroidia > Flavobacteriales > Flavobacteriaceae > BACL21. Next base: position 1,015 of record CALJFV010000089.1, on the reverse strand, counting down.
TTTGCTAATGCTGAAACGAATACTTTAAAATCCATATTTCATGCGTCTTTTGACCCTTTTTTTATGTGTTACCCTAACCGCATGTTCTGGCCCTAATGGCTCAACTGAAGAAAAAGGTCAGCAATCACAAGATAGTTCAAAAACCAAATTCAGCCAAGACAATCAACGCGATCACAAGTTAGCCAATAATATAGATTCGACAGCTCACGACAAGAGACCCTACTCGGGATTTAACGCTAACCTAAGTGCTGTGTCAATTAAAGGTAAACCAGGTGAAAATCAGAAAAAACTCCCTGTACTTACTCAAGAAAATGTAGTGCCCATACTTACAGAGTTCGGCCGGCAAAACCCATATAACAAGGTTTTGATTAAAACCAGTTATGGTCAAATCAAAATTGAATTATTTGAGGAAACACCGCTACACCGAGCAAATTTTCTGTATTTGATACAACAGGACTATTTTACAAATACATTTTTTCATCGCATCGTCCCCAATTTTATCATACAAGGAGGAAATAGTGACTTGAGATCAACACCAAGAAAACGTAAATTAATCGGACCTAACTATTTATTGCCCTCCGAGATTAACCCCAATCGAATACATACCTACGGCACCATTTCCGGAGCCAAAGAATACAGAGAAAATCCAGATAAGTTGTCGGCACCTTATGAATTTTTTATTTTCTGTGGTCCTGATATTAGTGGTCGTCATCTCAACGGAAATTATACAATTTTTGGACAGGTAACTCAGGGCATGGATGTAGTAGAAACCATCGCCAATTTACCGGCCGATGAAGGAGAATGGCCCAAATCTAATGTTTACATTGAGGTTTCTATTGACAAGTAGGCATCAGTTTTTCTTATAGAAATTGTATCTTTACAAAAATTTTACTGATGACCATCACACAACTAAAGTATGTCTTAGCCGTAGCCGAACATCAAAATTTCACCAAAGCCGCAGAGCATACTTTTGTGACCCAACCCACTTTGAGCATGCAAATTCAAAAGCTCGAAG
>CALJFV010000088.1 GCA_938074515.1 uncultured Flavobacteriaceae bacterium | reverse complement strand
CCAAGGGTCATTCGATGTCATTGAATTTTGGAGAGACCGCACTTGTTCCTGCGTCATTAGGAAATTTTGACGTTCAAACTTCAGGGGCTCAGATTTTAGAAGTTATTGTCCCATAAGGACCCAAAAAACATTATTTTTGCTCAAAATTTTCAACCATGTCAAGTAAAAGAGACTTAAAAAAAGACATTAATTACGTTCTAGGTGATATCATAGAAGCGGTTTATATTTGGGAGATGTCCAATCCTGAAAAAGGGGTAGAAGCTTCTGGAAAAATTATCGATGAGGCGATCCAAGTATTCGATGAATTAATTCATAAACTCAACGATCGTTCTGTAGAGAATAAAAAGCAGCATTTTAAGGGCATCAATCAAGAACTAGAAACGCGTGGTCGCGCGCTGATTGATAAAATCAATGCCTTATAGTATTGAATCTTTTTGTTGATTCATAAATAACTCCAATGCTTTACCGTATTTGGAGTTTTTTATTTCTGGGGTTAACAGTTTGTAGATGGTGTCATGGTATTTAAGATTGATCTCTGGAATTTCTGCTAACATTAAATAAGGGGCTAAGGGCAGGTCATTGTGATTTTTTGCAAAATTGACGGTGGCCAAATATCGGGCACGCAGCAACTTTTCCCTTTGTTGCTGTATGCTTTTAGTTTCTTGTATGCTGTTGTTTTGGCTGGCAATCAATTCGGCTTGAATAAGTTCAAGTTGTTTATCGTTATAGCGGCTTTGTAATAATTTAAATTCATTCCAGGTATTTTGGTTTTTTGATCCGGTAATGGTTTGATCAAAGCCAAATCCTTTTAGGCTCGTTTGGATCTCAAGGCCACCTGCCTCGGCAAAAAAAGGCATATAGCGCGTTTGGGTGATACTGTCGTCAAATTTTAAAGCCAAGTACAACACTTCTGGCTCCGCTAGATCCAAAGAAAAGGAGAACTCCGGGCTTTCATATATGCGCACAGAGTCAATAGAAATTAGCGAAGTATCTTCTATTTTTTGCAACAGAAGTTGTCCTTTATTGAGTCCTTTTATACGACCGTTAATTAAAGTATTGCCTCCTGTTTTGGAACAACTATAAATGCCTGTAATAACCAATAAAACGACCGCTAATTTTCTCATAAAACTTGAATTGATTGAGTCACAAAGATGCAAAATTTGTCAACAATAATTTGCCTCGATTAAGGTGATTTGGGGGAATTTTTATTGACGAATTCAGTGATTTTTTCAATTAATTCTGCAGAGACCGGTAAATTTGGGTCATTATAACTTTTTCCATTGGCCAGTCCTTTTTCTTCGATGATCTTGAGCACATGGTTCATGTTTAGAATAAGGCTGAATTCTGCATTGGGCGCATTTTTTTTGAGTAAAAAGGCTTCCTGTTCAGAGACTTGTAAATCACTTGTCCCATTAAGAATAAGAGTAGGGATATTCAAAGAGGCCAATATCTCTGAGGGATCATAGCGCATCCATTGGTACATAAAGCTTTGAAGACTTGGCCTAAAAATCGCACTGAGTTCTTGCGGAAAATTATCGACCCGCCCTTTTTCTCTCAAAGTATTAAAGGCTTCTGCCGCCCCAGGTACTGCACTCGGTAATTGAAGAGAAAGTTGGTCTATAACAACGCGGTCGATACTTTGTCCTGCACCCGCTACAGAAATAAATCCGTCGCAACCATCTTTGGCTGCAACCATACCCACAAGAGACCCTTGACTGTGTCCTAAAATAAATATTTTTTCAAAGTTATTTTTATTTCTAAAGAAGTGAAGGACTTGTCGTGCATCGTCTATGAAGTCATCAAATTCGACCTCTTGTTCTTGAAAATTACCCTGACGCATCATTGGAAGAACGCGTTTGTCATATCGGAAACTCGCGACACCATTCTGCTGAAGTCCTTGAGCTAAATACTTTAGTGAATTATTACTCATCATGGGTTGATTTCCATTGCGATCAGTAGGGCCAGAACCTGGAATGATGAGCACTAGATTGGGACGCTCTTTAGATTCCGGAATAAGAAGCGTTCCTTGAATAAGTGGGGTAATACTTAATTCTGTGCTGTTTGAGGTTTGGATTTCTTGAGTTTTATTGGTCAAGCCAAAAGTACCCTGTCCATAGGTGAATTTGGTAATGAAAATGAGTGCAAAGAGGAGGCATCGGTAATTGTTTTGGCGTTGAATAATCATGACAACAGATTTAATTTGCTTTATTTGACCTTGGGAAATTAGTCAAATTCAAAAGGATTTCACAGTGAAGCGGTTATATTTGCCTATAAATTTCAATACCATGAAAACTCTTTTGAATTGTCTCCTTGCTTCATTTTTTAGCCTCTCTCTTTATGCTTCTGTACCAAGTCCAGATTGGGGTGTTACCGGACACCGCGCTGTTGGGGCAATTGCTCAGGCAAATTTAAAGCCAAAGGTGGCCAAAATTGTTGATGAATTATTAGGGGGACAATCTTTGGCGTTTGTATCTACTTATGCCGATGAAATTAGAAGCGATGCACAGTATGATAAATTTGTGCCTTGGCATTACGTTAACTTTCCATTTGAGAGTGCCTATGGGGAACACCCAATAAATGAAGAGGGAGATGTCGTTCAGGGTATTGAATATTGTGTCAGTGTTCTTAAGAACAAGGACAAGCCACGGGAAGAACGGGCCTTTTATCTGAAGATGCTCGTACATTTGGTTGGAGATTTACACCAGCCGCTGCACGTCGGTCAGGCTGACGATCGAGGGGGCAATCGATTTTATGTAAAATGGTTTAACGAGTCCACTAATCTACACCGACTTTGGGATACCCAACTCATTGAACATTACAATATGTCTTACACAGAGCTTGTAGAAAATCAAGATCGTCTAGGCAAAGGGCAGATTAAGGCCATACAGGAGACGAGTCTTATGGATTGGGTCGAGCAAAGCAGAACACTTTGTATGGACATTTACGAGCACACTGCTCCAGATCAGAAATTGAGTTATCCCTACGCATACCGCTATACTCATGTTATTCGCGGTCAATTGCAACAAGCGGGTTTGCGCTTAGCTGCATTATTGAACGAGGTGTTCGGATAAATTTATCCTTGAATTTTGAGTTTAGTTCTTGTGACTATATGTATTGAAGCGCCCAGTATATTAGTCCAAACTGAAGAATGAGTCGCAACCAAAGCAGGCCTCTATTCAATTTAAACCAATCAGGTGGTTTTTGGAGCATGGTCCAATGTATGGGCAAATAAACTAAAAACATAGCCGCGATAAGCCAAGCGGCAGAATTCTGTCCTTGCTCGGTGAGCAGCATAAATCCAAGCACCATCTCTGCAATGCCACTTACCAATACCAAAAGTTTATGGGCTGGAAGATAGTCCGGCATTATTGATAGGAATATTTTGGGTTTTTGTATGTGAAAAAAACCTGCAATAACGAGAATTAACCCGAGTAAGTATTGGTGCCAAGCAAACATCATTTTTTT
>CALJFV010000087.1 GCA_938074515.1 uncultured Flavobacteriaceae bacterium | reverse complement strand
TTAAAGGCTTGCCAGAAATTAGACCCGCAAGCTATAATGGGCGGGCCATATACATGCAATTCAGGCTCCAATTTTCTCCTAATGATCTGGCGCAAATTCAATGGTCTTTTCAGGAGCTTCAAAATAATGATTTGGATCGTAACCTTGCTGTTGTGCCATCCAATATGGATCTTAATAATACACCAGAAATAAAAAGTTTCGCTAAGCAAGTCATTGGGGAATATGGCGCGGTTGTTCAAGGGAAGTATCAAGGTCAAGGCTATCAAAGCGGGGTTTTAATTCCTCTTTCTCATCGGCGCTATGACGAATTTGAAGCGGCTATGAACCAAGTGGGGTCAAATAATCACACCGCGCAAAAGCCTTATCGATTTTCAGAAATTAAAACCTACTATGATCTTAAAGCCGCAGATAGCAGTTTAAAACAACCCCGAAAAACTTGGTTTGGCCGTAAATGGTGGAATGAACATATGGTTGCCTTTGCTGCGAAGGATTATTGGTTTACCCTTGATCCAGGTTTAGATATTGAAACGGGACGTGATGGTGATTTAGCGACTTATAATAACACCCGATTGGTCCATCTTCAAGGAGGACTTGGGGATAATATCAATATTAGCGCGGTGGTTTACGAGAGTCAAGGACGTTTTGCACAATACTTTAACGCCTATGCAGAATCAATTAAACCTGACGGAGGGAACCCTGCGATTATTCCAGGAATCGGTATTGCAAAAGCCTTTAGAGCCGACAGTTATGACTATCCAATAGCAACGGGCTATGTTTCTTACACACCAAATAAATTTTTTAATCTTCAATTTGGACATGGAAAGCAATTCCTAGGAGATGGATATCGCTCACTTCTCTTAAGTGATAATGCCAGCCCCTATCCCTATATGCAGCTGAACACAACAGTTTGGAAGTTGAAGTATACCAACACATGGATGTCCCTGCGCGATGTGCGTCCTGAGGTTACGGCAGACGGCTCTTTTCGCACTAAGTACATGGCTAATCACTATTTGAGCTACAATGTTAGCAGACGATTGAATCTAGGATTTTTTGAGACTGTGGTCTGGGAAAACGACAACGATCGGGGCTTTGATTTGAACTACCTCAATCCTATTGTTTTTTATCGCGCTATCGAGTTCTCGACAGGTTCTCGCGGCGGTAATGCTTTGCTAGGATTGACCTTTAAATACAAATGGAGTGACCGCCTTAACACCTATGGCCAAATGCTGATTGATGAGTTTTCTTCTTCTGATGTTTTAGCCAGAGAGGGGAGTTATAAAAATAAGACAGCCTATCAGTTAGGGACTAAGTATTACAGCGCCTTTGGTATACCCAATTTAAATCTGCAGCTCGAATATAATCGAGTACGCCCTTTTACCTACAGTCACAATACCGTTGTACTAAATTACGGGCATAACAATCAATCCATGGCCCATACTTTGGGGACAAATTTCTCTGAATTTTTAGCCGTTGCAAGATATCGCTACCAAAGATTCTATGGAAGTTTAAAGTACATTCAGGCAAAACGCGGATTAGAATTTGTGGATTCAGCAGAAGCTGAAGTATTTTACGGAGGATCAATTTATGGAAGCGAGGATTTTCGAGAGGGGGATCTGAATCACAAGATTGGTCAGGGCAATACTGTCGATTTTAGACATATTGAATTCGATGCGGGATATGTCATCAATCCGTCATCACAATTGAAACTTTTTACGCGAATTATATTGCGCTCTTTCTCACCAGAAGTCTCTGAAGGACCCAATCAAAAGAGCAATACGACTTGGTGGAGTGTCGGCTTGCGTACCGATTTATTCAATTGGTACCGCGACTTCTAAAGGGCTCGGTAGTCACAGAAAATACGGTGACAGATTATTATTTCCTTCTCGGATAACGCTTTTCGGCGGCACGATAGAGCATGCTGACATAGTCCTGGGTTTTGACATATCCGTTACCAAAGCCTTGGGCATCAAAATTAGCCGTAATCGATTTGTTTGCGATAACTTCTTCGAGTGTTTTCCCTAATAAGTAATCCATCTGCACACCTTTTTGCGTGTATTCAAGCATGCGCTTGTAACTTTCTAAGTCGCTTTTTGAGGCAATAGGGCCATGACCCGGAACGATAACCGTATCGTTGTTACAATAACTAATGAGCTTTTTTACGCCCTCTAAATAACCATCGATACTACCTTTAAAGTCTTCATCAATGAAAGGGTATTTACCATTGAAAAACAAGTCTCCTGTAGCCAAAACATTATTGTTTTCAAAATAGGCAAAGAGGTCTGAACCGGAATGGGCCTTGAGAACTTGATGAAAGGTCACGGTTTCATTACCTAAATTCATTTTGAATTGGTCCAAAAAGGTCATGCTTGGATAGTCCAAAGCCATGTCTAAATTTTGCTCTGAAAGTTTATTTAATTTCGCACCAAGTTCTTTTCCCCGTTCATTTTTACCGGCAGATTTCATCGCTTCTGCCAATTCTCCTCTCTGCTTTTTGAGATCTTGAATGAGTTCTGCATTGGTATCTGCCCAAATGTTGTTATAAGTTAGTTCATTACATAAAATCGTTACGCCAGAATCACTGTAATAGGCGTTGCCACCAGTATGGTCTTTATGGTGATGCGTATTGACTAAAAAGCGCACTGGATTTAAGGAAAGTCGGCCAGCCACTGTTAAGGCTTGTGGCGCAGCTTTGGCATCGAACCCATCTATTAAAACAGTGTAATCCCTTCCTAAAAAGGCAACCACATTGTTGGTGCGATAAGTCAAGTAATAGAGACTATCTTTGATTTTTTTTGCTGCGACGAAAACACCATTGCTTACCTTTTGAGAATCACTCGAAGTTTCAGTTTTCTCTTGAGCATGAATCAAATTAGCCGAAAAAATCATTAAAAGACAGAATAGTAAATGTGGCTTTTTCATTAGAAATAAGTTTAAGTTTTCGAAGGTAATAAAAGTATGTTTATTGCCCCAATATTATGATTCATTAGTTGTGAAAAAAGGTGGGAGTCACGTATATTTGCCCCGAGTTTAAACCGCACTTTTGTCTCAAACAGCAATCATATCTGAGCGCCCAACATCTTGGCTTCTTTTTAAAGAAATCACCAAGTTTAGATTGTCCATAAGTGTCTTATTTTCATCAGTTGCAGGTTACTTCTTGGGGGCTGAGTTTATTCGACTTGATGTACTGGCTTTTTTATTCATCGGAGGTTATTGTATGGTCGGGGCCTCAAATGTTTTTAATCAAATAATAGAACGCGATTTAGATGCCCTCATGGAGCGCACCAAATTAAGGCCATTGCCTGCGGGACATATGACCGTGAATCGCGCCATGACTCTAGGACTGATTTTGACCCTTATCGGACTTACAGCTTTGTATTGGATTAATCCAAAAACGGCTATGTTCGGGGCCATTTCAATATTCCTTTATGTGAGTGTATATACGCCATTAAAGACCAAAACCCCGCTTTCAGTGTTTGTTGGAGCTTTTCCGGGCGCAATACCTTTTATGTTAGGTTGGGTAGCCGCCACAGGGTCTTTTGGAATTGAACCAGGGACTTTGTTTATGATTCAATTCTTTTGGCAGTTTCCGCACTTTTGGGCCATCGGTTGGTTTTTGGATGACGATTACAAGAGAGCAGGATTTAAGATGCTTCCCACCGGAAAAAGAGATAAGGGAACAGCCGTTCAAGTTGTTTTATACAGCATCTGGACGGCGCTTACGGCCCTAATTCCAGTGGCGCACAAGACTGGCTCGCTTCACATCAGTATTTATTCTGGTTTTGTTGTCGCGCTACTTGGATTGTGGCTTATTTGGGCGGCATTGCGCTTGTATCGATTAAGAACGGCGGCTGCGGCAAAAAAATTAATGTTGGTCAGTGTAGCCTACCTGACCTTGATTCAGATCATTTTTATCATCGATAAATTCATTATACAATGAGCATGAGTGAACAGACAGAATTGACACAACAGAGAAAGGCCAAAAAAATGCTTCTTTGGTTTTCAATGATATCTTTGGCTATGAGTTTTGCGGGTCTAACCAGTGCTTATGTGGTGAGTAAAGAGCGTGGAGATTGGTTACAAGACCTGGCCTTACCTTCAGCTTTTGGCTGGAGCCTCGTTGTTATATTACTTAGCAGTGTGACCTTTGAGTGGGCGAAACGCTCCGTCAGGCTAGAGCAACATCAAAAGGCGACGTTCTTCCTGTGGGGAACTTGGTTTTTAGGGGTAGGATTTATGCTTTTGCAGTATCTGGGGTTCAGTCAAATCTATAACGACTTTGGTTACGCCTTTACGGGGCCAACAAGCAGTATCGCCTATACTTTTATTTTCCTGATCGTGGTTTTGCATTTATGCCACGTTCTTGCGGCCTTGATTTCGTTGAGTGTAGTAATTTATAATCATTATAAACAGCGTTACACTTTAGGGAAAACCTTGGGGGTAGAACTGGCCGCACTTTTTTGGCACTTTGTAGATGGGCTGTGGCTTTACCTCTTTTTGTTTTTCTATTTCGTCAGATAAAAATAATGCCTATTTTTGCACTCTAAATACACCAATAATTTATGGAAGCTACCGTAGCCAAAACAGGCACCGAAGGAAAGACGTGGGGTGGGGGAAATCAACCATTCAACGTGAGTTACGGAAAGATGATGATGTGGTTTTTCATCCTGTCAGACGCCTTGACTTTTTCCGGATTCATTGCCTCTTATGGATTCTCTAGATTTAAATTTATTGATGCTTGGCCGATTGCGGATGAGGTATTTACCCACGTCCCATTCTTACACGGTGTTCCGGCGCCGATGTATTATGTCGCCTTTATGACCCTGGTGCTTATTTTCTCTTCAGTAACAATGGTTTTGGCCGTTGATGCGGGACACAAAATGCAACAAAGTAAGGTGGCCTGGTATATGTTTTTTACGATTATCGGTGGAGGAATTTTCGTTGGATCACAAGCGTGGGAATGGGCGACCTTTATAAAAGGCGACTATGGTGCAGTTGAGACCAATGGAGGGCGTATTTTACAATTTTTAGACACGGAGGGGAACCGCGTGGCTTTGGCTGATTTTGCGGAGCCTATTCCGACAGATCGTGCAACCCATGAGCGCAAAAATGGTGTTTGGCATTATGCCGAGCCAACGACCCGAACAACTTATGACATCGCAGAAGTTCAAAAGGGATTTATGGCAAATGAAAATCTCTTGATCCGAACACAATACCTAAACGAAGAGGGCCACCCAATCGTATTGTCTCGAGAAGCATCGATCGAAAAACTAATGAATGATGGAAAGTTGGTTGTTGAAGGAGCTAATTTGCGCCATAATGAATACGGTCACCCTTTATTTGCTGACTTCTTTTTCTTTATCACAGGATTTCACGGATTTCACGTTTTTTCAGGGGTAGTAATCAACATTATTATCTTTTTCAATGTAATTATAGGCACATATGAACGTCGTAAGAGCTACGAGATGGTCGAGAAAGTTGGACTGTATTGGCACTTTGTAGATTTGGTGTGGGTCTTTGTATTTACATTCTTTTATCTGGTTTAATTCTTTAGTACACCATGGGACACGAACATAAATTAGAGATTTTTAGAGGTTTAGTAAAGTTTAATTCCAACATCCAGAAAATTTGGGGTGTTTTTATTTTCCTCTGCGTTGTTACTGCCGTTGAGGTTGTACTCGGAATTGTGAAGCCAGAGGTTTTAGTACAAGGTCGTTTTTTGACCATGAAATATTTGAATTGGATATTCATTATTTTAACCCTCGTTAAGGCGTACTATATCACATGGGATTTCATGCACATGCGTGATGAGAAAACAGGTTTACGTCGTGCGGTGGTATGGACTTTTGTTTTCTTGATTTGTTACTTGATCGCCATTCTTTTGGTAGAGGCAGATTATATATATGAGATCTACAAGAATAACTTTATTAAATTCAATTTCTAAAGTTAGTCCTGCTTCAGACAAGAAAAAACTCTGGCCCCATATTGGGGCCTTTTTTGTTGAATATATTTCTGCGAAAGATCTTGGGGTTGTATTTTTGCACAAAGCAATGATTATGGGCTGGAAAAAATATTTAGTTCTTGGGATCTTATTCATTTTGCCTATTACTGTGTATTTGTTTTTTGCCAGTGGGGTGAATCAATTTGCAAAACTGCCTAGGTTGGGTGAGCGAAGTATTGTGCTCAATGAATTTGAAGACGAAGATGGGGGTGCTGTTACGACTCAGGGAAAAATTACAATTATCGGATTTTTAGGACAAGATGCCCTCGCGCACAAGGCTGAAGTCTTCAATCTCGCTCACAAAATCTATAAAAAGAACTATCAGTTCGAGGATTTTCAAATGCTTTTTCTCGCAACCAAAGATCAAGATTCAGCGGTAGTCGCTTTAAAGAAGGAATTTGCGCAGATTGCAGATCCTGTAAGCTTTAAAGTGGTATTTGGTGATTTACAAGAGATTTCAAAAGTGCATGCGCTATTAAATAGCCCATTTGCTCTAGATGCCTATGGCGCCTCATCATATGTTTATATTCTGGATAAGGACAGTCAACTCAGAGGACGAGAAGAAAGTGACTATCAAGATTTCGGTTTAGGCTATAACGCGGCAAATTATGCCATCATCAACAATGAAATGAATGATGATATCAAAATTATTCTGGCTGAATACCGACTTGCTTTAAAAAAATATAAATCGTCTCGAAAAAAGTAGACATGAAAAAGCAAAACTATTCTTACATCGGGATCACGTTTGTGATATTGGTATTTGGAATCATATTTATTCCAAAAATAATTTCACGAATAAAAGGGGAACAAATAGTGGATATGGACCGTCATAATTTAAAGCATGCATCATTTAAAGATGTGGATATGGCAAAAATTGGTCCTGCGCCTACATTTACCCTCACGAATCAGGATGGTGATTTATTTTCAAGTGAAGAATTAGAGGGTCAAATATATGTTGTCGAGTTTTTTTTTACCACCTGTCCCTCGATTTGTCCAATCATGACTCAAAATTTACTTAAGGTCCAGTCTGCTTTTGCTGATGAGTCTAGAATCAGTCTGGTTTCTGTTTCCATTAATCCAGCGTTTGACACTCCTGAAGTATTGACTCAATATGCCCAAAAATATGGGATAACGCATCCTAATTGGCATTTACTTTCGGGGAATCAAGAGATGATCTACCAAATGGCGAATCAGGGGTTCAATCTTTATGTCGGTGAAGGGGCTGAAATAGATGGAGGATTTGAACACTCAGGATTTTTTGCTTTAGTCGATGGTCAAGGAAACATTCGATCGCGCTTTGATCAATATGGAAACCCCATAATCTATTATGATGGATTGGAGTTAGGGCAAGTTTCCAAATTAATTAACGATATTAGCGTGCTATTAAAGGAATAATCATGAAGGAGTTTTTACAGTCTCGTTATAAATTTTTCATATGGTCTCTCTCGGTTTTAATCCCAGTGGTGGTGGCGATACTGTTTCGTGTTCGCCTTCCTGAGGTCGAACCTCTTATGTTTTTACCGCCAATCTATGCGGGCATAAATGCTGTGACAGCGATTCTTTTGGTATCGGCCGTGGTACAAATAAAAAAAGGGAATCGAGCGCTACACGAGCGATTAATGTCCATCGCCATTTTGTGTTCTATTGCTTTTTTGGTGATGTATGTGGCTTATCACATGACTTCCGACCCGACGCCTTATGGGGGTGAAGGGCTGCTTAGAGGCGCTTATTATTTTATCCTAGTCAGTCATATTATTTTGTCGATTACAGTAATTCCATTGGTATTATTTACTTACTATTATGCGAGTACTGAGCAGTTTTTGGCGCATAAAAAAATTGCGAAAATTACTTTTCCCATATGGCTTTATGTGGCGGTAACAGGGGTAATTGTCTATTTAATGATTGCCCCATACTATGCTTAGAGGCTCTGCCAAATGGGGATTGCTGACCTTGCTCATATTGCTGGTCTCGGCTCAACTATCGCCCGCATTTGGACAATGTGCCATGTGTCGTGCGGTACTTGAGAGTGACGCCTCAGGTCAAGCTGCTAAAGGCATTAATAACGGCATAGTTTATCTAATGATTTTTCCTTATTTGCTCGTTGGCGCAGTGGGTTATGCCGTCTATAAAATAAGACGTTCAAAGTCTTAACAAAGATTTCACACAATAATCCGCAGCAGGGGCTTATTTTTGGGGCTTTAGTAGCCGTAATGATTCAAATTGACAACCTGCACAAGTCCTACGCTGTAGGGCAAAACCAACTTCACGTACTTAAAGGCATTAATTTTTCCGTAAACTCGGGTGAGATGGTGGCTATTATGGGTTCTTCTGGCTCTGGAAAGTCGACTTTTCTCAACATTCTAGGCATGCTGGACGAGGCAGACCATGGGAGTTATATCTTGGATGGCACCCCAATTAAGAATTTGAATGAGTCCTTAGCAGCGAGTTATCGCAATCAGTTTTTGGGGTTTATTTTTCAATCGTTTAATTTGATTTCTTACAAATCGGCTTTGGACAATGTGGCCATGCCCCTTTATTATCAGGGAATGAAACGACAGCAACGAACAGAGCGGGCCATGCATTATTTAGAAAAGGTCGGCCTGGCCAATTGGGCAGAGCATTTACCCAATGAACTTTCGGGCGGACAAAAACAACGTGTGGCCATTGCCAGGGCTTTGGCCAGTGATCCCAAAGTGCTTTTGGCAGATGAACCCACTGGCGCGCTTGACTCAACAACTTCATACGAGGTAATGGACCTTATCCAAGAAATTAATGATGAGGGTAAAACTATTTTGTGTGTGACGCATGAAATGGATATTGCCCATATGTGTCGCCGAATTGTTCACTTAAAGGATGGGCTAATACTGAAGGACGAGAAGGTGGAGCAGGTCCGCGCAAAAAATGCATTAGATGTTTAGTTTAGAGCGCTGGCAGGAAATTTTTGAAACCCTGAATAAGAATAGATTACGCACTTTTCTTACTGCGCTATCTGTAGCTTCAGGAATATTTATTTTGATGATTTTGCTTGGGGTAAGTACGGGCATTCAAAATGGAGTTCAATCTGAGTTTGAGCAAGATGCTACCAATAGAATTTCAGTGTGGACCGGAGTTACGACCAAGGAGTACAAAGGGCTTAATCCGGGGCGTTACATCCAACTTAAGAATGAAGATTTTTATCTGATTTCGAATAACTATAAGGATTACATTGAGTACGAAACTCCCATTTTTTCTATCTGGGGAGGGACTGTTAGCTACAAAAATCAGAGTGGTAATTACCGCGTGGAAGGGGCCTTCCCTGACCAGCAATTTATCGAAAACGAAACTATGGTTTCGGGTCGATTTATCAATCAAAGTGACTTAAATGAGTCGGCAAAAGTTGCGGTAATTGGTAATCAAATGAAACAGGATCTTTTTAAGAATGTCGATCCGATCGGAGAACAAATTGACATTGAGGGCATAAATTTTATTGTTGTAGGGGTCTATAGCGACCCGGGAGGCAATAGAGAGGAGAACCGTATTTTTTTACCATTGAGCACCGCGCAAAAAGTATATAATGCTCAAGATCGATTGCGTTCTTTAGCTTACACCGTAAAAATGAGCGATAATTTTGAACAAGCGGTTTCCCTATCGAGCGCTATGACTCAACGAATCGATAGTGACCTGCGTCAGAAGTTCAGTATTGCTCCAGACGACCAATCTGCCGTAAGGGTCTTCAATACCCTAGAGGAGGCAAAAAAAATATATGGTTTAATCGATACCATTCGGGCGGTTTTTTGGTTTATCGGGATTGGGACTATTATTGCCGGAATTGTTGGGGTAAGCAACATTATGCTAATTGTGGTTAAAGAAAGAACAAAAGAAATCGGTATCCGAAAGGCACTTGGGGCATTGCCATGGTCCATTATTGGGATGATTCTTCAAGAAGCGATATTTATCACGGCGTTGGCAGGTTTTGTTGGTCTTTTTCTAGGAGTGGGACTGCTTGAGATGATTGGGCCGATGGTTGATTCTGCATTTATCAAGTACCCTCAAGTAGATTTTACAACCGCCATGACTACGGTATTTATTCTAATTACAGCAGGGGCTTTAGCTGGATTTATTCCTGCACGCCGAGCGGCCCACATAAAACCAATTGAGGCCTTAAGAGACGAATAATGTTACAAAAAGAACGCTGGGACGAAATACTAGAGGCGCTTAATGCCAATCGCTTTAGAACCATCATGACTGCTTTTGGGGTTTTTTGGGGGATCTTTATTTTGGTCATTTTACTCGCGCTTACTAATGGTTTAAAAAACGGCGTTCAAGCTGATTTTGGAGACTTTGCCACCAATACGATTTTCATGTGGACTCAAAGCACCTCCATGCCTTACAAAGGCTTTACCAAAGGCCGCAATTTTAATTTCAGACAGTCTGACGTCGCTTTGCTCAAAGAAAAATTTCCTGAACTGCGCTTTGTCTCACCGCGAAATCAATTGGGTGGATTTCGTGGATCCAACAATGTAACACGCGGTGACAAAACAGGGGCCTTCAACATTTATGGAGATAATCCAGAATACATCAACCAAGAACCTTTGGATGTACTTAAAGGACGGTTTTTATCGTACTCGGATATTCAACAAGAGCGAAAAGTGGCTGTTGTAAGCACTGATGTAATCAAGAGTTTATTTGACTTTGATGAGGAGCCTATAGGGTCGTATATAAAAATTAATGGCATCAATTTTATGGTCATTGGCGTGGTTAAAAAAACCTCAAGTCAAGGAGATAATCAAGAAGATGCCAACACCATTTATATTCCATTTTCCACTTTTGGGAAGGCGTTTAATTACGGGGATATTGTAGGCTGGATGGCCATCACCGCTATCGATGAAGTACCGATAACCCAAATTAAGCCGCAAATCATGGAGGAAATGCGCGCAGCGCATAAGGTTCATCCGGAAGATGAGCGGGCCATTGGGCATTTTGATCTGGCGGAACAATTTCAAAAGATTACCGGTTTATTCTCAATTTTGAGTTTTGTCGGATATTTCGTTGGGGCATTAGTTTTGATGTCCGGGGTAATCGGAATTAGTAATATCATGCTTATCGTGGTAAAAGAGCGCACGAAAGAAATCGGGATCAGACGCGCACTTGGGGCCACACCAAAAGAGATTCGAGGTCAAGTGTTACAAGAATCGATGTTTTTAACCCTTATTTCAGGCATGGCGGGCATAAGTTTTGCAGCCGGATTGATTTGGGTGATGAATACGCTTTTGGATGCTGCTGGATCAGTAGAAAATTTTGCAAATCCTTCGGTGAGTGTCGGGGTTATTTTTATTGCCTTGGCCATTTTAGTAATCTCTGGATTATTGGCTGGAATGATTCCTGCGACCCGCGCAACTCAAATGAAACCGGTCGATGCCTTGCGCATGGATTAACAAATCATGAATAAAAAGTATTAATACAACCAACAATGAAAAGAAGAGGAACTTTAATCACATTAATTATTATCGGTGTCTTATTCATACTAGGGGTACGCTATATCTGGCTCAAGGATCAGCAAGACCCCATTGTTTATGAGTACGATCAGGCGACCATAGGTTCGGTGGTCAAAAAAACTGTGGCTACAGGAAGCATAGTTCCGAAAGAAGAAGTGCTTATCAAGCCGAATATTTCAGGAATTATAGACGCTATTTTTGTTGAGGCAGGCCAGACGGTGGTTACTGGAGATTTAATAGCAAAAGTGCGGGTAGTCCCCAATATTAATGCCCTGAACAGCGCGCAAAACAATATTAAGGCGGCAAAGACGCAAGTAGAAACGGCCCGTTTAGCATTGGAGCGACAAACCAGTATATACGAACGTCAACAGGTTTTGTTTCAAAGAGGTGTAATTTCGGCTAACGAATTTGATACGGCTCGTTTGTCCTTTGATCAGGCCACACAGAGATACAATCAAGAGCAAGTTAATTTGAGGGCGGCCGAACAGACCTTTGACATTGTAAAAACGGGTTCAACCCAAGGACTCGGTGCGGTCGCCAATACGGAAATTCGCGCAACCGTTTCAGGGATGATTCTCGATGTCCCCGTTAAAGTCGGAAATCAGGTTATTGAGTCAAATAATTTTAATGATGGAACGACCATTGCTGTTTTGGCGGACGTTAATAAAATGATTTTTGAAGGAAAAGTAGACGAAAGTGAGGTTGGAAAGATAAAAGAGAATTTAGCCTTAGAAATCACTGTTGGCGCCATTGAAGATAAGTCATTTGATGCCATATTGGATTATATTGCTCCCAAAGGCATCGAGGAGAACGGAGCAGTGCAGTTTGAAATAAAAGGAAGTTTAAGCAAAAAGGACACGACATTCATCCGCGCGGGGCTCAGTGCCAATGCCTCGATTATCTTGGCGCGAGCGGACAGTGTGTTAGTTGTAAAAGAGTCTTTAATCCAATATGATCGAGAGACACAACAAGCTTTTGTAGAAGTTGAAACCGGAGACCAAGATTTTGAGCGAAGAGAGGTAACCTTAGGGATCAGTGACGGTTTAATTGTTGAAGTCTTGTCAGGATTATCCATGGAGGACAAAATAAAAGTGTGGAATCAACTCAAACAACCCAAGGGAAGGCCTTAAGCTATGCTGAAGAATCTTACCTTTGTGTTGCAATACGTATAAAAACCCATAGGGGTCGAATTAAAATTATGAAACGATTTGCTATTGTTATTGCCTTAGTGACGACTTGGTCAGCGGGGGCTCAAACGAAAAAATGGACCTTACAGGAGTGCGTAGAATACGCCATGTCCAATAACATTTCTCTTAAACAAAGTGTTTTGGACCAAGAACTCGCTCGGCTGGACAAAGCAGATGCCGTGGGGGCGTATTTACCAAACCTAAATGGGTCCATGTCTAATTCCTGGAATACTGGTCTTACTCAAAATGTAACCACAGGTGTCTTAGAAAATCAAACTTCAAGAAACTCATCTTATAGCGTAACAGCGAGTATATCAGTTTTTCAAGGGTTAAGAAATTTAAGGGGCCTACAACGAGCCAAATTAAATTCTTTAGCGGCTCAATACGGGCTTGAGAAAATGCAAGATGACATCGCCTTATTTGTCGCAAACGCATTTTTGCAGGTGCTCACCAATAAAGCTAATGTTGCTGTATTAGAAGCTCAGAATCAGGTAACTGTGGGGCAAATAGAACGGACCCAAGAATTGGTCAATGCCGGTGTTCTCCCGGAAGGCGATTTACTTGAAATACAAGCGGCTGATGCCACAGAAAAACAGAATATCGTTGCCGCCCAAAACGGCGTGACATTGTCGCTGATTAATTTAGCTCAATTATTACAGATCCGCGATTACGCTAATTTTGACATCGTCGATCAAGGTTACGATATTTTGGGAACAGAAATTTTAGACAAAACACCACAGGAGCTCGTGACTGCTGCGCAGGAGTACCGCAAAGAAGTGCTCATTGCAGAAACTAATGTTACCCTAGCTCAAAAGGACTTACAGATTGCGCGAAGTGCTTATCTTCCCTCTATTGGTGCATTTTTGAATTATAACACCCGTGAGTCAGACCGTTTTAGTGGCATAACGACGCTTATCGATTCTGATAACCCTGTGGTAAGTACACCGGATCCCATTGGCTTTGTTGATGGCAGTGGAGCAGCGGTTTACGGATTTGCACCAAACATAATTGGTTATCAAGAAGTGGCTGCTAAACCGTTTCAAGAGCAGCTCTACTTGAATGACGGGATTTCCTATGGGGTTCAAATGAACATCCCTATATTTAATGGAAACAGCACTCGAAATAATGTAAAGCGGAGCAAGCTAAATCTAATGCGTCGTGAATTGCTTTTGGAGCAGTCCAAAATGGATTTAGAGAGCACTGTATATCAAGCTTTTGTTGATGCAAAGGGTGCTCTAAAATCTTATGACGCCGCGGTGAAGGCTATGAATTCTCAGCAATTGGCTTATCAGTATGCCCAACAGCGATATGATGTGGGTCTTATTAATGCCTTTGATTTTAGTCAGTCTAAAACCCGCTATGACAATGCGGTTATCGATGTGAATCGTGCGAAATATGATTATATTTTTAAATTGAAAGTTTTAGAGTTGTATTTTGGTGTTCCAGTTTCGGAATTAAAATTTTAATTATGACCTCGAAAAAACGCCTTTGGATTGCCCTAGCGATTATTATTTTAATTGTTATTCTTGTCGCCGGGAAAAAGTTCTTCGGTAAGGACGAGAATCAGCGACTTGTTGATGTAGAAGAAGTTATAGCACGTGATCTTACGCAGAGTGTTGCGGCCACTGGTAAAATTCAGCCAGAAATCGAAGTTATGTTGTCTTCGGAGGTTTCAGGGGAGATTATCGAATTGCCTATAAGTGAGGGCGATCAGGTGCAAAAAGGTGATTTATTGGTGCGAATTAACCCAGATTTAATTCAGTCTGCTCTGCGACAAGCTGAAGCGGGATTGCAAAATGCTAAAGCGGGGCTTGCTCAGGCAGAGGCCTCTTTGCGTAACGCACAATTAAATTATGATCGCAATAAAACACTTTTTGAAAAAGGGGTGATCTCCAAGAGTGAATGGGATCGAACGGTTGCGGATTTTGAGATGGCTGAGGCCACAAGAAATTCGGCATTTTACTCGGTGGAAAGTGCACGCTCAAACGTACAGCAAGGTCAAGACAACCTAAATCGTACTTCGATTTTTGCCCCGATGTCAGGAACTATTTCAAAGTTAGCTGTCGAACTCGGCGAGCGCGTGGTCGGGACGGCCCAAATGGCGGGAACGGAGATTGTACGCGTTGCTGATCTTTCTAATATGGAGGTCGAAGTTGATGTCAATGAAAATGATATTGTAAAGGTCTCTATTGGGGACACCACGGAGGTTGAGGTAGATGCTTATTTGAAACGCATTTTTAAAGGGGTTGTGACTGAAATTGCAAATTCTGCAGAGTCGACACTTTCTGTAGATCAAGTGACCAACTTTAAAGTAAAGGTGCGTATACTGCCAGAATCCTATCAAGACTTAACCGAAGGTAAGCCTGATTATTACGCTCCATTCAGACCAGGAATGACTGCCACAGTGGATATTCAAACAGAGCGACGCAATAATATTATCGCCATTCCCATAAGTGCAGTGGTAATTAAAACAGATACTACCGCCCGAATTCCAGGAGCTCCGGCCCCAAAAATTGATCTTAATGCGGAACGATTTGAGTGTGTTTTTGTCATGAATGAAAACATAGCCTCCCTTCGCGTAATAAAGACTGGCATTCAGGATGACAGTCGTATTGAGATTACCTCAGGCTTATCTATTGGCGACCAAGTCATTACGGGACCTTACAACACGGTTACTAAGCTCCTTGATCCAGGTGATCGAGTGGCGTTAGATACGCAGGCCAAGGAATCCAAAGAGGAATAACCAGCGAGAATGATACTTTGTATTGAAACCGCCACGACAAATTGTTCTGTAGCCATATTTAATGGAACGGATTGTATCGCTTTAAAGGAGGATGCTGCATCCGGTTATAGCCATAATGAACAACTTCATCTTTTTATTAAAGAGGTGTGTCATGAGGCCGGGATTAACTTGAGCCAACTTGAAGCAATTGCTGTAAGTAAAGGGCCTGGATCCTACACAGGTTTACGCATTGGAGTTTCTGCGGCAAAAGGATTTTGTTATGCATTATCGATTCCTTTAATAGCCATTGAAACCCTCAGGATACTCGGTTATTCTGCCTTAGGGAGTGCGGATTTTATTATTCCAATGATTGACGCCCGAAGGATGGAGGTTTATTCATGTGTTTTAGATCGTAAATGTCATCCCCTTGATTCGGCAGATGCTGAAATTTTAAAGGAATCCTCGTATGCCACTTATCTCGAAAAAGGGAAAGTAAGCTTCGTGGGAAATGGTGTTGAAAAATGGCAAGGAGTTTGCACTCACTCAAACGCGAAATACATTGCTGGCGTCCTACCAAGTGCCAGAGAAATGGGTGTTTTGTCCCATGAATTATTTTTAAAAAAGGAATTTGTTGATGTGGCTTATTTTGAGCCCTATTACCTTAAAGATTTTCAAACCCTGAAAAAATCCTGACTTTAAATTTGCGAGTCATCTCAAGTAATATTCCCCCTAGATGAAAATCTAACTAAAAAATGAAACGATTGGTTACAAACGGTTATAATAGCCGATAAAACGAATAAGATCGATATCCTTTTTAAGATTTAATCCATATTTTTTTACTGCCCCGGATAAGGCTTTTTTGTCCTTTGGAAAAAGGGCGAGCACTTTTTTTGTTGACGAGGGGACTTCTGTAAAATCTCCTGAGGGATTGAGCAAATAGAAATCACCTCGGTCTGAATAGGTAGAGGGGACATCTCTGGTTAAGCTCGTTGTAGCCCGCGAGCCTTCAACAAATAACTTATAATTTTTTTTGAGTAAGGTGACTTTTTCTCCACGCACCACCACTTGATAATATTGCGATTCATAGCGATTGTTCACACTAGGGAGGGTGATAAATTCTTCTTTGTTTACGAGGACTTTCATGCCTTGTGTTTTTGTCACCACTTGAGCTAACTCGTCTGGTGTATTCAGGTCAGTAACGGCCAAGAAAATGTCTCGATATGCATTGTATTTCAGGAATACATTCGATGCGGCAAGTTTGTCGTTTAAATAAATGGAGCCTTTGTGATACTGGTCGTGATAATATGGCGAGCCAGTGGTGTTGCCATCTGACACAAATCGATCCCCACTGCGCACTCTTTGAAAATTGAGTTCTAACCCTGCAGGTTGCGCCCATGCGATTGTGGTAAACATTGAAAAGATAAGGATTGCGATGGATTTATTCATGTCAAAAAATATTGAAAGTGCGAATATAATTAGTTGACCTAGGAACTTGTGTTAAAAAAATGAAAATATCGTATATCCAAAGCGTTGAACATTTAATCACAACCTTGGGACCCTATATGGAGATTTAGCCATTAATTGCTTCTACATGCGCGACGCGGCCTTGAGTCATTTCCATCAGAAGTGATTGAATTCCATTTTTAAGGGTCATGGTTGAAGACGGGCATCCACTGCATGCCCCTTGTAATAAAACACGGACAGTTTTGGATTCAGGGTCAAAGGAATCAAAGGCAATATATCCGCCATCACCGGCCACAGCTGGCGTCACAAATTCTTCAAGCAAAGCGATGATTTCTTTATCTTGATCGTTGCGTTCAATTAAGGGTTTTTTGTTCTGAGGATTTGAATCGGATTGGGATTCTTGCAGTGCAGCATCCTCTAAAACTGCTTTGCCTTCAACAATAAAATTTTGAATTAGTGTTTTAAGGGAATCGATTAAGTCGCTCCAAGAGATGGCCTCATTTTTCGAT